>CAYGKG010000047.1:18600-21641 GCA_964350495.1 uncultured Alphaproteobacteria bacterium | reverse complement strand
GGCATGACCCTGCACAAGATGCCGTTGTTCGTGTGGTCGGTGCTGGTCACCGCCTTCCTGTTGTTGCTGTCGCTGCCGGTCTTGGCCGGTGCCATCACGATGTTGCTGACCGACCGCAACTTCGGCACCGCGTTCTTCGATGCGTCGCAGGGCGGCGATCCGATCCTGTACCAGCATCTGTTCTGGTTCTTCGGACACCCCGAGGTGTACATCTTGATCTTGCCGGCCTTCGGCGTGATTAGTCACATCGTATCGACCTTTTCGCGAAAGCCGATCTTCGGCTATCTCGGCATGGCCTACGCGATGGTGGCGATCGGCGGCGTCGGGTTTATCGTTTGGGCGCACCACATGTACACGGTGGGTCTAGACGTCGACACGCGGGCCTACTTTGTGGCGGCGACGATGGTGATCGCGGTGCCGACAGGCATCAAGATCTTCTCGTGGCTGGCGACGATGTGGGGCGGGTCGATCAAATACACCGTGCCGATGCTGTTCGCGCTCGCGTTCATCTTCCTGTTTACGTTGGGTGGCGTAACCGGTGTGGTGCTGGCTAACGCCGGGATGGACGTCGCGTTGCACGATACCTATTACGTCGTGGCGCATTTCCATTACGTCATGTCGCTGGGCGCGCTGTTCGGCATCTTTGCCGCCTTCTATTACTGGGCGCCGAAGATGTGGGGCCACATCTACAGCGATACGCTGGCCAAGCTGCACTTCTGGCTGACGTTCATCGGCGTCAACCTGACCTTCTTCCCGATGCACTTCTCGGGTTTGGCCGGGATGCCGCGACGTATTCCAGATTATCCGGATGCGTTCGCCGGTTGGAACATGGTGTCCTCGATCGGCTCCTACATCTCGGGTGTCGCCACGTTGGTGTTCCTGTGGTTGATCGTCGACATGCTGGTGCGCGGCAAGAAGGCCGAGGGCAACTACTGGGGCGAAGGGGCAACCACGCTTGAGTGGACCCACACCTCGCCGCCGCCGTTCCATACCTACGAAGAGCTGCCGCGCTTCAAGTAGGAAAGAGCCAGTCCGGTGACCGACATCAGCATCACCTCATCGGCGCAAGCGGCGTCCGCCTCGACGGCGGGCGTCCGCGACTATATTGCGCTGCTCAAGCCGCGGGTGATGTCGTTGGTGGTGTTCACCGGCGTGGTCGGTCTGGTCGTGGCGCCGGGGGCGATCCATCCGGTAACCGCTGTGATCGCGTTGATCGCGATCGCGCTGGGTGCGGGCGCGTCGGGGGCCATTAACATGTGGTACGACGCCGACATCGACGCCGTGATGAAGCGAACCGCTAACCGACCGATTCCGTCGGGTAAGGTCCAGCCCGCCGAGGCGCTGGCCTTCGGGGTCGTGATTTCGGTGCTGTCGGTGCTGATCATGGGCTCGTTGGTCAACTGGATCGCCGGCGCGCTACTCGCCTTGACCATCGGGTTCTACGTGTTCGTCTACACGATGTGGCTGAAGCGGCGGACGCCGCAGAACATCGTCATCGGCGGCGCTGCAGGCGCGCTGCCGCCGGTGATCGGTTGGGCCGCGGTGACCGGCGATGTCTCGCTGCTGCCGTTCATGATGTTCGCGATCATCTTTTTCTGGACGCCACCGCATTTTTGGGCGCTCGCGCTTTACCGTAGCGGCGACTATGCAAAGGCCGGCGTCCCGATGCTGCCGGTCGTGCGGGGCGACGCCGAAACCCGGCGCCAGATCCTGCTCTATAGCCTGTTCCTGGCGCCACTCGCGGTAACGCCGTGGCTACTGGGCGGTGCCAGCCTGTTCTATGGCGCGGCCGCCGGTGCGCTCGGGGTCGCATTCGTGGTTTTGGCGTTCGGCGTTTGGCGCCGTTCCTCGGAACAGGCCGAGGCCGATGGACACCGCTCGGCCAAACGGTTGTTCGGCTTTTCGATCCTGTATCTGTTCCTGATCTTCTCGTTGCTGTTGGCCGACCATCTCCTCGGCCTGGCGCCGGGCGCGTAGCGGAGCCGTGATGCCGATTAGCGAAGAGCACCGAAAACGACGGGGTAAGAATTACGCGCTGGCCGCGGCCCTCGTCGCGTTCATGATACTGGTGTTCCTGGGCGCCATCGTACAGATGCGGGGGGGCTGACAGTGACCGATCGTCGTCGCACCCGTTTCACTGCCGTGATGCTTGTCGGAGTCGTGGTCACGATGGGCGCGGCCGCCTATGCCGCCGTGCCATTGTACCAGCTGTTTTGCCAAGTCACGGGATTCGGCGGGACGACGCAACGCGCCGAGGCATTGCCGACCGTTACCGGCGAGCGGATCATCAAGGTACGCTTCGACGCCAACACCGATCCCGACCTGCCGTGGCGCTTCCGTCCCAAGCAGCGCGAGATCGCCGTGCGGGTCGGCCAAGAGGGACTGGCGATCTACGAGGCCTTCAACCTTAGCGACCAGGCGATCATGGGGCAGGCGTCGTTCAACGTATCGCCGGCGAAGGCGGGCCAGTATTTCAGCAAGATTCAGTGCTTTTGCTTCAACGAGCAGGTTCTGTTGCCGGGCGAATCGGCAAATATGCCGGTGACCTTTTTCGTCGATCCGGCGGTCGCCGACGATCCGAACATGAACGATGTAAGCACGATTACGCTGTCCTATACGTTTTTCCGGCAGGACAAGACCGAAGAAGAGGTTCGTCAATATCGCCTATCGCAGGTTGGCGGCGAATCCGACGCGAAACCGAACGAGATCAACTGAACCACAACGCGGTTTGAGACAGGAGTAAGGCGAATGGCCGACGCACACGCAAAAGGACACAGCTACCACATGGTCGATCCGAGCCCTTGGCCGATCGTCGGTGCGCTCAGCGCCTTGGTCTTGACGGTCGGCCTTGTGCTGTTCATGCGCGAGGTCACGGTATGGCCATTGGTCATCGGTCTCGCGATGACCGGCTACACCATGTTGATGTGGTGGCGCGACGTCACGCGCGAAGCGGAACATCAAGGGTTTCATACCCCGATCGTGCAGCTCGGCTTGCGCTACGGCATGCTGCTGTTCATCGCCTCCGAGGTGATGTTTTTCGT
>CAYGKG010000047.1:0-18500 GCA_964350495.1 uncultured Alphaproteobacteria bacterium | reverse complement strand
TCGGCTTGCGCTACGGCATGCTGCTGTTCATCGCCTCCGAGGTGATGTTTTTCGTTGCATGGTTCTGGGCGTACTACAACGCGGCGCTATACCCAACTGCGCCAATGGGCGGCGTGTGGCCGCCCGAGGGGATCGTCACCTTCAACCCCTGGAGCCTGCCGTTCCTCAATACGATCATCTTGCTGACGTCGTCGACGACGGTGACGTGGGCGCACCATGCGTTGCGCCACGGCGACTACCGCGGTCTCAAGATGGGCCTTTGGTTGACGGTTCTGCTCGGCCTCACGTTCTCGGGAATCCAAGCCTACGAATATAGCGAAGCGACATTCTCGTTCAGCGGTGGCATCTACAGTTCGACGTTTTTCATGGCGACGGGGTTCCACGGTTTCCATGTCATCGTCGGCACGATCTTCCTGATCGTGTGTTTGATCCGCACCTACAAAGGCCACTTCAAGCCGGACCAGCATTTCGGTCTCGAAGCGGCGGCGTGGTATTGGCACTTCGTCGACGTCGTCTGGATTTTCCTGTTCATCTCCATCTATTGGTGGGGCGCAGGATCGGTCCTTCACTAATCGTCGGCGCGAGGGGATGACGGCGCCCGATCGGCAAAGCAGCGCCGTCTCCCCGCTTAAGGCCGGCCTTGCCGGTCGGTGTCCGCGCTGCGGCAAGGGCAAGCTGTTCGACGGCCTTCTTCAGGTCGCCGAACGTTGTGCGACCTGCGGCTTGGAACTGAAGGCGCGCGACACGGGTGACGGTCCGGCTGTCTTTGTCGTGCTGCTGGTGGGTGCACTTGTCGTGGCAGCCGCGTTGATCGTCGAGGTCTCCTATCAACCGCCGTTTTGGCTCCACGCTGCATTGTGGATCCCTTTGATCCTGGTTTTGTCGCTGGGTCTGTTGCGGCCACTGAAGGCGCTGTTCTATGCCATCAACTATAGCCGCCGCCCGGATTTGCCATGAGCGTTAGCGGCGACAGCGGTCGGGCGCTTCCGTGGCATGCATTTCGACCGACCTTGGGCTCGACCGTTGCCGCGATCGTCGGCGTTGCCTTGCTGGTCGGTTTGGGCAGCTGGCAGATGTACCGGTTGGGCTGGAAAACCGATCTGATCGCCGAACGCACGGCCCACTTGAATGCGGCACCTGTTGCCCTCCCCACCGAGACTTCAGCGCTCGCGGACGCACTGTGGAGGCCGGTCACCCTGACCGGCCGTTTCTTGCACGACCAGGAGCTCCACCTTGCCGCGCGGTCGTTGCGCGGCAATGTCGGGGTCCATGTGCTGACGCCGTTCGTGCGTGAAGACGGGCCGACGGTCTTGGTCAATCGCGGTTGGGCACCGGACGACCGGAAAGACCCGTCAACCCGTGCTGCGGCTCAGTTTGAGGGGGTCGTCACGGTGCAGGGAATCGTGACCCCAGGCGCGGGCCGTAACATGTTCACCCCCGACAACGATGCCGACGATAACTTTTGGCTGTCGGTGGATTTCGCCCAAATGAGCGCGGCCGTAGGCCGCCCGCTCCAGCCGGTTGTGATCGACGCCGATGCCACGCCCAATCCCGGCGGCTTCCCCATCGGCGGCCAGACCCGCTTGAACATTCCCAACGACCACCTGCAATACGCGCTGACATGGTACTTGCTCGCGCTGACTCTGATCGTCGTCTACGTCGCATGGAACCGAAAACGGATGCGCGAGACCGCCGCACCGTAAGTTCCGCTGGTGTGTCGGACGTTCTAAGGCCTACAGTCCGCCGCCCATGACAGCCTATCAACAGCTTGAATCGCGTTTTCGCCGCCTCGGCGTCTTGGGTGGGGTCGGGCAGGTCTTGCACTGGGACCGGGCGGTGATGATGCCGCCGGGCGGTGCGACCTCGCGGGCCGATCAATTGGCCGAGCTCAGCCTTCTCGAACACGAACTGATCACCGCCCCCGATATGGGCGATTTGCTGGCGGCGGCCGATCAAGACCGATCCACATTGAATGCCTGGCAAGCCGCCAATCTACGCGAGATGCGGCGGTTGTGGCGGCACGCGACCGCAGTGCCGGGCGATCTCGTCACGGCGATCTCCCGCGCCAACTCCGCCGGCGAAATGACGTGGCGCGAGGCGCGTGCGCGCAACGATTTTGCCGCCGTTGTCCCAGCGTTGGAAGGGGTGGTTAGGCTGGTCCGCGAAAAGGCCCAGGCCAAGGCGGCCGCGCTCGACCTGTCGCCCTACGATGCATTGCTGGATGCCTACGACCCCGGAATGCGGCGGGCAGAAATCGATGGCATCTTCGGCGAATTGCGGGCGTTTCTGCCCGAGTTGATCGGGCAGGTGATCGAGCGCCAGGCAGCCGGCCCGGCGCTGCTGCCGGTCGATGGCGAGACGTCGGTCGCGGCACAGCAGGCGTTGGGCGCGCGCATCATGACGGCGATCGGGTTCGACACCGACTTCGGACGCCTCGACGTGAGTCACCATCCCTTCAGTGCCGGGGTTCCGGACGACGTCCGGATCACAACCCGCTACAGCACCGACGCCTTTACCGAATCCTTGATGGGCGTCATCCATGAAACCGGCCATGCGCTTTACGAGCGCGGTCTGCCTGCGGATTGGCGCTGGCAACCGGTCGGCATGGCGCGGGGCATGACGATTCACGAATCCCAATCGCTGCTGATGGAGATGCAAGCCTGCCGGAGTCCGGCGTTCGTTCGGTTTGCAGCACCGATCATGCGGGAAACCTTCGGCGGTCATGGACCGGCCTGGGCCACCGACAACTTGCTGCGCCTGTACCATCAGGTCGAGCGGTCGTTGATTCGAGTCGAGGCCGACGAGGTCACTTATCCGGCGCATATTCTACTACGGTACGATTTGGAAAGCGCGATGGTTGCGGGCGATTTAGCGGTCGCCGACCTTCCTGTCGCCTGGCGCGATGGGATGCGCGCGCTGCTCGACATCGCGGTGCCCGACGACAAAGACGGCTGTATGCAGGATATCCATTGGTATGGCGGCGATTTCGGCTATTTCCCGACCTACACGCTGGGGGCGCTGTCGGCGGCGCAGCTGTTTCGCGCGGCCTGCGACGCCGATGCGGCCGTGATGGCGGGGATCGGGACCGGCGATTTCATGCCGCTCCTTGCCTGGCTGCGCACGCACGTCCACGGCAAGGGCTCGCTTCTGGGGACCAACGACCTTTTGATCGAAGCGACCGGCGCACCGCTCGGCGCGTCGGGCTTCAAGTCCCATGTCGAACGGCGTTACTTGAGTTGACAATGACGTACCGCGCCCGTCGACGTTCCCATCGAGGCGCCCAGTGATCCGTTTTCACCGACTGTTCGACCCGCATACCGGCGCCGACCTGCGGCGCTTCGGGAAGATTCGCGAGATGTTCGAGCGTGCCTTTCCCGCCGAACGCGACGCGGTCGATCGAATCGAGGCGCACCTGCCCAAACCGCCCGGCGGCACCGCTGAACTGATCGTGCTGGTCGCCGAAGACGAGAGCGCGAACGTTCTTGGATTCTCGGCGACCTACTACTTCCCGACGCTTCGTTTGGGCTATCTATATTACATCGCGAGCGACCCGAGCCGTTCGGCCCGCGGGATCGGCGGCGCGGTGTACGAGGCGACCCGAGAATTGCTGATCGCGCGGGATGGGCGCGGGCTATTTCTCGACGCGGGCCCGGACGATGCGGAGAAGCTGAAGGATCGCGGCGGGATTGCGCAGAACCGCAGCCGCCTCAAGTTCTACGAGCGCTACGGCGCCTTTCCAGTCGTCAACACGCTTTACGACGTCGAAGGCAATCCGGCCAACGAGGGCTATCGCGTGTTCCTGTTATACGACGGCCTTGGCCGCCGCCGACCGCCGCGCCGCGCCGATGCCCGCAAGTTCGTACAGCTCATGTTCAAAATTCAGTACGGCCAGGACGCCCGCGACCCCTATGTCCGTAAGATCGTGGCGTCGTTCCGGGACGATCCGATTGCGCTCCGGGCACCGCGCTACATCAAGGCCGATGCCGCGGCGGCGCCACGGCCGAAGGGCGCGCGGCTGCGCCCGCTCGCATTGGTCGTTTCAGAACGACACCGCATTCACCATCTCCGCGAGAAGGGCTATGTCGAACGCCCGGTGCGGATCGACGCGGTCCTGCGCGGCCTCGAAAACGTGCCGCACACGCGCTATCCCTTGCGCCGATTCGGCGAAGAACCGATCCGCCAGGTGCACGACCCGCGCTTCGTCGCCTATATCGCGGCGATGTCGGAGAAGCTCGGTCCTAAAGAGGTTCTCTATCCTGAGGTCTTTCCCGTGCGCCGGCCCGACCGCCGCCCTAAGGAACTGAAAAGTCGGGCCGGATACTACTGCATGGACACCTTCACGCCGCTGACCCGCAACGTCTATCGCGCGGCAAAAGCGGCGGTAGACTGCGCGCTGACAGCCGCAGACCTCGTGCTGGAGGGCGAACGCATGGCCTACGCGCTGTGCCGTCCGCCGGGGCATCACGCCGAACCCGCGCTCTATGGCGGGTTTTGCTATTTCAACAGCGCGGCCATCGCGGCGCACTGGTTGTCCTACAACGGCAAGGTCGCGGTGTTGGATATCGACTACCACCACGGCAATGGGACGCAGGAAATTTTCTATCAGCGTAAGGACGTCCTGACGGTTTCGATTCACGGGACGCCCCACAACTCCTACCCCCATTTCGCTGGGTTCGACGATGAGCGGGGCGAGGGCGACGGCAAAGGGTTCAATCGCAACTTCCCACTTCCCCGCGGGGTGACATCGGATCGCTATGCCGAGGTGCTCGCCGACGCGCTCAGAACCGTTAAGCGTTTCGGGCCGTCGTGGTTCGTCGTATCCCTGGGGTACGACATCATGCGCGGCGATCCGACAGGGTCGTTCCTGCTCAACGCCCAAGCGATGCGTCGGCTCGGCACGATGATCGGCGCAATGGGATACCCAACGCTGGTGGTGCAGGAGGGTGGCTATTCGGTATGGAACCTGCGCCACGGTGCGCAGGGGTTCTTCACGGGACTGACGAGCACCTACTATTGAGGCGACGCCCGGCGACGAGGTGCGCAGAACCTTGCCGGGATTGGGAAGCAACAAGGGGGCACGGTCTTGCCCGACCCACTTGATGCGGCGCGATAGCGCTGCGCGCGCTAACCGACCTTGAAGTGCTTAGAGAGCTTGAGGCCTTGGCGTTGGTAGTTCGAGCCGATGCCCTGCCCGTAGACGCGATCGGGGACCCGGGTGAGGGGTTCGTAGACGAGCTGGCCCACGGTTTGGCCGTGCTCGAGCAGGAAGGGCACTTCGAAGGAGCGCACCTCGAGCACCGCCCGCGAGCCGGCGCTATCGTCCTCGGAATAGCCGAAACCGGGATCGAAGAAGCCAGCATAATGAACCCGGAATTCGCCCTTGAGCGGATTGAATGGCAACATCTCCGCGGCATGGTCCGGCGGGACGCGGACTTCTTCGCGGCTGACCAGGATGTAGAACGCATTGGGGTCGAGGATCAGCGACTCGTTGGGGGCATAGACCGGTTCCCAGAAGTCGGCGACAGGGTAGACACCGACGCGGTCGACATCGACCAAGTCCGTATAGGCGCGTGCCTTGTAACCGACCAGGGCATCCCCGTTGCGACCGCGCAGGTCGACCGAGACCGGGACGTCGCGATGGATCGTGCCGGCGGCGATCTCCTCGCCCTCGGGCGCGTTCAATAGGCCGACCTTGTCGTGCAAGCGCTGGGTTGCTGCGGCGCTTGGCGTCGGGGCGCCGCGTCGCAAACGGGCCTGCACCAAGCGCGAGCCTTGCCGGACTTTGATGCTGAAGGTCCGCGGCGAGACCTCGACATAGAGCGGTCCGGCGTAGCCATCGGGAATCCGGTCGAACTCGGTTGCGTAATCGGCGATCAGGCGGGTGAAGATGTCGAGGCGTCCGGTCGAGCTTTTCGGATTGGCGACCCCGGCGAGACCGCGGCGCAGTTTGACCGATTCGAGGAGCGGCACGATGTAGACGCCGCCGCGTTCCAGCACGGCTTCTTTGGTGAGGTCGATTTCGTGGGTGCCGAGCGCTTCGATCTTGTTGTGCACCGTGCGGGTCTTGCCCGGCAGAAAACTCGCGCGCACGCGGTACGCGACCGCGCCGAGCCGGAGATCGAGGCTGGCGGGCTGAACCTGTTCGGCCAGGATGGGCGGATCGGCGCGTAGCGCACCTGACTCGATCAACGCGTGGATTTCCTGCGACGGCAGAATGCCGGTATTGAAGCGCCGACCCGGTGCCGCGGTATCCTGGCTGTCGGGAAAAAGTTCGTCCGTCTGCGCGCCCATATGGTCTACCTTTCGAGACTTGGTAACAGACCGATCGGGGGGCGACAACGCTGCAGATTTATCCCCACCGTGGGCCGCGATGCCCCAGGGATATCCACAGTCTGTGCGGTGAAATTCCGCTGTTTGCCGATTTTGCTCACAAATCCATCAACATCCCCGCGCGGTTGCCTGGGCGGGGGGCGCTGTTTAGTCTGTGCGGCCCGAAGGACGGGGTTTGGTGGGGAGTTACGGCTCTGAAGTTTGTCAGTACACGCGGCGTCGCGCCGGCACTTAATTTCGCCGACGTGACGTTGACCGGTCTTGCCCGTGACGGCGGTCTTTACGTACCGGCGGAATGGCCGGTTTTCTCGACCCAACAGATTGCCGACCTGGCCGGTCTGTCCTACGCCGATCTCGCGGTCGCGGTCATGATGCCGTTTGTCGGCGACACCTTGGCGCGGGCAGATTTCGCCCGACTGGTACAGGGCGCCTACGCCACCTTCGATCACCGCGCCGTAACGCCGCTGCGCCAAAGCGGGGTGGACGAGTGGGTGCTGGAACTGTTTCACGGGCCGACCTTGGCGTTCAAGGATTGCGCCCTGCAATTGCTCGGCCCGCTATTCGACCACCTGCTGCAACGCGACGGCTCGCGGGTAACGATCGTCGGCGCGACCTCCGGCGACACCGGGTCTGCGGCGATCGAAGCGTGCCGCGACCGGGACGCGGTGGACATCTTCATCCTTTATCCGCATGGACGGGTTTCCGAGATTCAGCGGCGGCAGATGACGACGGTGGAGTCGGCTAACGTCCATTGCCTTGCTGTCGAGGGCACCTTCGACGATTGCCAGGCGTTGGTGAAGGGGATGTTCGACGATGCCGCGTTTCGCGACGCCTATCGTTTGTCGGCGGTTAATTCGATCAACTGGACCCGCATCATGGCGCAGGTCGTCTACTATTTTCATGCGGCCCTCGCGCTGGGCGCACCGGCGCGACGGGTTGCCTTTTCGGTGCCGACCGGCAATTTCGGCGATATCTTCGCGGGCTACGTGGCGGCCAAGATGGGCTTGCCGATTGCTTCCCTATGCATCGCCACCAACCGCAACGACATCCTGGCGCGGTTCATGACCGACGGTGTGTACGAAGTCCACGGCGTGATACCGACAGTAAGTCCGAGCATGGATATCCAAGTCTCGAGCAATTTCGAACGATTGCTGTTCGACCTGATGGGTCGCGACGGCGCGGCAGTGGCCGGACTGATGAAAGACCTCAAGGCGACAGGGCGGTTTTCGGTGAGCGAGAACGTGTTGGGCCAAGCCCGCGCCCTGTTCTCGACCGGCACCGTGGACGAAGAGGCGACGCTGGCGGTGATCGCCGAAGAGTGGCGCGCGACCGGCGTGCTGGTCGATCCGCACACCGCGGTGGGGATCGGCGCCGGTCGGGCAAACCGCCAGGACGGGGTCCCTTTGGTGCATCTTGCAACGGCGCACCCTGCGAAGTTTCCCGATGCGGTGGCTCAGGCGACCGGGGTGCACCCCGCACTGCCGGTACGCCTCGCCGACTTGACGACACGGTCCGAGCGGTTCGATGTCGTCGCGAACGACCTCGCCGCCGTCGAACGCTACGTCGCCGACCGGGCGCGGGCGGCCTGAGCATGGGTGAGCCCCGTCTGACCCGGTTGGATAATGGATTGCGGATCGTCAGCGAGGATTCGCCCCATCTCGCGACCTCGGCCGTCGGCGTCTGGATCGATACCGGGGCCCGTAACGAGCCCGCAGCGCTGAACGGCATTTCCCACCTGATCGAGCATATGGTCTTCAAGGGAACCGAACGCCGCAGCGCCCGCGATATCGCAGAGGAGATCGAGGCGGTCGGTGGCCATCTGAATGCCTATACCTCGCGCGAGCAAACCGCGTTCTTCGCCCGGGTCTTACAGGACGACGTGCCGCTGGCGGTCGATATCATCGGCGACATCCTGCAGCACTCGACCTTCGATCCAGCCGAACTCGAACGCGAGAAGTCCGTCGTCATCCAGGAGATCGGGCAGGCCAACGACACGCCGGACGATATCGTCTTCGACCATTTCCAAGAAGCGGCTTATCCGGACCAGGCGATCGGCCGCTCGATCCTGGGGACGCCCGAGGGGGTGTCGGGGTTCCATCGCGACGACCTCGCGGCCTATTTGGGCGAACAGTATTATGCGGGCCGAATGGTGCTGGCGGCTGCCGGGCGGGTCGATCACGACGCGTTGGTGGCGATGGCGCAGGAAAAGTTCGGCGCCCTACGCCCGAGCGGGCCGCAACTAGAGGAGCGCGCGCGCTACCGGGGTGGGAATTTCCGAGAGGTCCGGGACCTGGAGCAGGTCCATTTCGTAGCCGGCTTTGACAGCATTCCCTACGACGACCCGGACTACTACGCCGCACAGGTCTATTCGACGCTGCTCGGTGGCGGCATGTCGTCCCGCCTGTTCCAGGAGGTTCGCGAGAACCGGGGATTGTGTTACTCGATCTATTCCTTCACCTCGTCCTACGTCGATGGCGGTATGTTCGGCATCTATGCGGGAACCGGCGAGACGGAGGTCGATGAACTCATTCCGGCGATGGTCGGCGAGATCATCAAGACGATGACGCGCCCGCCCGATGAGGAAGTGGCGCGGGCCCGCACCCAGCTCAAGGCGGGGCTGATGATGTCGCTCGAAAGCTCTTCGGCCCGTTGCGAGCAGTTCGCACGTCAAACGTTGTTGTTCGGGCATCCGCTATCCACCGAGGAAATCCTGGCGCGGATCGACGAGGTCGACGGGGCGCAGTTGCAGCGCTTCGCGGAGCGGACATTTTCCGGCGCGACGCCGACCGTGGCGGCGATGGGCCCAGCCGGGCGACTTGAAGAGTACGACGCCTTTGCGGCAAGATTCGTCCTCTGACAAGCGGGGCGGTTCATGAGCGCAATTCTTCGAAGTTTTTCCGCCGGTACCGCCCCCACCGAACTGGTCGGCGAGCGGGTCCGTCTACGCCTGCCGCAGTTGGCGGACTACGTCGACTGGGCGACGATCCGTCAGGAATCGCGGGCCTTCCTTGAGCCGTGGGAGCCGACATGGTCGGCCGACGCGCTAACCCGCACAGCATTCCGGCGGCGGCTTCGGCGCTATGCCCGCGAGGTGCGCGAAGATCAGGGCATCGCTTTCTTCATTTTTGGCAAGGAAGACAACCGTCTGTTGGGCGGAATTACGCTGAGCCAGATCCGCCGCGGGGTCACCCAATCCACCTCGGTCGGCTATTGGGTTGGACGGCCCCATGCCCGCCAGGGGTACATGTCCGATGCCCTCAAGGTGATCGTGCGGTTCGTATTCGAGGGCTTGCGTTTACATCGACTCGAAGCGGCGTGTATTCCGACCAACAAGCCTAGCCAAGGTGTCCTGAAGAAGTGCGGGTTTCGTGAAGAGGGCCTTGCGCGCGAATACCTGTGCATCAACGGCGTGTGGCAGGACCACAAGCTGTTCGCTATGGTTTCGACCGACCCGTGGCGTCGCTACACCGCGCCCTTGAAGGTATCCCGCGGCGCCTGACGCGTTAGGCGTGGCCGGCGTCTCCGGAGAGGAACGAGATATCGATCCCAAGCGAGGCGATCGCGCGGTCCCACTTCGAGTCGATATCGCCGTCGAATAGAATCGCGTCGTTCGCCGGTGCTTGCAGCCAGACATTTTCGTGGATTTCCTGGTCGAGCTGACCGGGACCCCATCCGGCGTAGCCGAGCGCGAGGAGACTGTTGCGCGGCGTGTCGGCGCCCTGGGCGATTGCTTCCAGAATGCCGACGGACGCAGTTAGGCCGATATCGTCGTTGACCTGAAGTGTCGAGGCTTGCGTGTAGTCGGCGGTATGCAGCACGAAGCCACGGCCGGTTTCCACCGGACCGCCGAAATGGACCCGAATCTGGCGCGCAGGTGTGACCGCCTCAATGTTTAACTGCTCGAGCAGGTCGGGGAAGTTGATGTGATCGACCAAACGGTTCACCACCAAGCCAAGGGCGCCCTCGGGCGAATGGGCGCACAGATAGATAACGCTACGGTCGAACCGTGGATCGGTCATCGCGGGCATCGCGAGGAGGAGTTGGCCGGTGAGGTAGGTGCCGTCGGTTTTCACGTCGTCGGGGTCCTTGCGCCTGTCGCGTTGCCCGTGCGGTCACGAGGTTATGACCCCGCGTGCGTTGCTGCGGTCCCTATACTGTAGGGATGCCGCGCGGCAAAACAATGGCCGCCCGGTCACACTTCATGGGATGACCTTGGTCAAATATTCGGGAATGCGGGCGCCGCGTTGGGCAGCGGTTTTGGGCGCACTGGTGGCGTTCCACGCGACCGAGACGCGCGCGGCGGAAGCCGAGACGTCGTCGGGTTGGGTGGTGACGTCGTTCAGCCAGGTGCGCATGGTCGCCGCCTCGACCGGCCTGAGCGAAGACGGGACGGTGCGAATCGGTTTCCATGCCCGCCTCGATCCGGGCTGGCATCTCTACTGGCGCACGCCCGGCGAGACCGGCGCGCCGACCCAGTTCGACTTTACGGCGTCGCAAAACGTGTCCGCGGTGGCGGTCGATTGGCCGGCGCCGCGCCGCGCCTCGTTACTGGGGTTCAATGCCTGGGTCTACGACGACGAGGTCGTCCTACCCATGACCGTCGTTGCCGAGAACCCCGACACACCGGTCCGCATCGAGGCGGCGGCGGTCTATGCAATTTGCAAGGAGGTGTGCACCTTCCACAACGAGACCTTCGTCCTGACGCTCCCGCCGGGAAACCCTCTGCCAACGCCCTACGCTGCACTGATCGACGCGTTCGGCGACCAGGTGCCGCGGCGGTCCGCAGGGGGTGGATTGGATGTTGCCCGGATTGCGAGCGAGTCCGACAGGCTGGCTGTTGAAGTTGTCTCGACGTCGCCGCTTGGGAGCGTAGATGCTGCGGTCGAAGGGCCGCCCGGGTTCGTTTTCGGCTTGCCCACGGTGACCTACGGCGCAGACCGGCGGACGGCCGTTCTGGCAATACCCATAGGGTTTGTAGGGTTGGGACGGCCGGCGCGCGCCGATTTGGTTCTGACGGTGATGGACGGACCGCGCGCGATCGAGCGCCGCCGCGTGGTCTCGACTGGGCCGTAGCAGCTTTCCAGCCGTGGCTTGAATGCCCGACAGTGCACCCCTAGATTAGGCCATGCCCATCGGTTCTGCCGGTGTCGGCTTATCAAAAGACTAGAAACAATTCTGAGGGCTCGCGGCGTTGCGGCCCCCTTATTTTTCGGAGGACGCAATGACGATTAAAGAAGGCGACAAGATTCCCGAGGCCACCCTCATGACCATGACCGAGACCGGTCCTAAGCCGATGACGACCAAGGAGTTGTTTGACGGCAAGAAGGTCGCGCTGTTCTCGGTGCCGGGTGCATTCACGCCGACCTGCTCGGCCAAGCATCTGCCGGGCTTCGTCGAAAATGCCGACAAGATCAAAGCCAAGGGCGTCGACACCATCGCCTGCATCGCCGTCAATGACGCCTTCGTCATGGACGCCTGGGGCAAGGATCGCCAGGTTGGCAACAAGGTTCTAATGCTGGGCGACGGTAACGCGGATTTCACCAAGAAGCTCGGCCTTGAGCTCGATGCCAGCGGTTTCGGCTTGGGAACGCGCGGTCAGCGCTTCTCGATGCTGGTCGATAACGGTGTTGTGAAGAACCTCAATGTCGAAGAAGGCGGTGCGTTCGAGAAGAGCAAGGCTGAGGTCATCCTCCAGCAGCTCGGCTAAACGGCCCGCAATTGAGATTGAAAAAGGCGGGGCTGGGGCCCCGCCTTTTCTATTTGTAGGCCGCCATGCCCTGACGCGCCAACGCGTCTGCCCGTTCGTTCTCGGGGTGGCCGTCGTGGCCGCGCACCCAATACCATTCGACCGTGTGACGGGTACGGGCATCGTCCAGCGCGCGCCAAAGGTCTTCGTTCTTGACCGGCTTGCGCGCGGCGGTGAGCCACCCGTTGCGCTTCCACCGATCGATCCACTGGGTAATACCGTCGCGCACATAGGTGCTGTCGGTGTGGATCCGGACGGTGTCCGCCTTCTTGACGGCGTTGAGCGCCTCGATTGCCGCTGTGAGCTCCATCCGGTTGTTGGTGGTGGCGGCTTCACCGTCACAGAGTTCCTTCTCTTTGCCGGCGGCGACCAGGAGCACGCCCCAGCCGCCCGGCCCGGGATTGCCCGAACAGGCACCGTCGGTATAGGCATCGACGATCATGGGCTTTTCATTCCAATCCGTAGGCGCTGGGGTCGGTGACGCCGCGATGGAACATCAGCTTGCGCCAATACTCGAGCGGGTCCTTCGGTCGCACCAACGCACCGGGCACCTGGTTCAACCAATCGTGCAGCCGGGTGAGCAGGAAGCGCAGCGCTGCCCCCCGCGCCAAAAGCGGCAGGGCGGCGAGTTCCGCCGGCGTGGTCGGTCGCTGCCGCCGGTAGGCGGTTAGCAGCGCGCGTGCCTTGGTGATGTTGAAACCGCCGTCGGTTTCGAAGCACCACGCGTTGAGGCATACCGCCAGGTCATAGGCGTAGAAATCGTTGCACGCGAAATAGAAGTCGATGAAGCCGGAAAGCCGGTTGTCGAGGAAGAACACATTGTCGGGAAATAAATCGGCGTGGATCACCCCATTGGGCAGATCGCGCGGCCATTCCTGTTCGATGGCGGTCAGTTCCTGCGCGATCAAGTCGGCAAGGCCGGGTTCCAGCGTGTCGGCGCGGTTGCGCGAACCTTCGAACAGGGGGCGCCAGCTGGGTGCCGACAGGGCATTGTCGCGGCGGACCGGAAAACCCGCACCGGCAAGGTGCATTTGTGCCAGCGCGGCGCCGAGTTGGGCGCAGTGGTCGGTTGTGGGCCGCCGCACGGAGAGCCCGGCAAGGAAGCTCACGATCGCCGCGGGCTTCCCGGCCAGTCGCCGGAGCGCGGCACCGTCACGGCCGTGGATCGGCGTCGGGCAGGGAAAGTCGCGCTCGGCAAGGTGGTCCATCAGCCCGAGAAAGAACGGGAGATCCTCTTCGGCGACCCGCCTCTCGTAGATCGTCAGGATGTAGTTGGTGCGATCCGTTTGCAGCAGATAGTTGGAGTTCTCGACGCCCTCGGCGATGCCCTTCAGCGAAACGATGCGTCCGATATCGTAGTCCGACACGAACGTCGTCAACTCGTCGTCGGTGATTTCTGTGTAAACGGCCATGCTGCGCTTTGCGCCGCGTTATGCGTCGAGCATACGCGGGAGTTTGAAGGTGATGTCTTCTGAAACGCCGGCCACGTTTTGAACCGTGACGGCGAAGCGTTGCTCCAGAGCATGGAGGACTTCGGTAACAAGAACCTCCGGTGCCGATGCGCCGGCGCTGATCCCAAGGCGCGTTACGCCGTCCAGGGCGGGCCAGTCGATTTCGCTGGCATCTTGAATCAGGCGGGCGTTGGCGCATCCGGCCCGTTGGGCGGTTTCAACCAAGCGCCGCGAATTAGACGAGGAGGGGGCGCCCAGTACGACGAAATAGTCGCATGCCTCGGCAATGGTGCGCACGGCTTGTTGCCGATTCGTTGTCGCATAGCAAATATCCTCGCGCGGCGGTCCGGCAATTTCGGGGAAACGCGCGCGAAGGACGGCGATAATCTCGGCCGTTTCGTCCACGGAAAGCGTGGTTTGGGTAGCGTAGGCGAGTGGGACGCCATCGGGAACCGCGACGGTCCGTGCCTGGGCGATCGATTCGACGAGGGTCATCGACCCGTCCGGGAGCTGTCCCATCGTGCCGATCACCTCGGGGTGGCCGGCATGGCCGATGAGGACGACGTGCCGTCCGCTCTCGTGCTGTCGCTTTGCTTCGTTGTGCACCTTGAGGACCAGCGGGCAGGTCGCGTCGATAAACAACATGTCGCGGTCCTGCGCCGCGTTGACGACCGCGCGGGCGACGCCGTGGGCCGACAGGATGACTGGCCGGTCCTTGGGAACATCGTCCAGTTCGGCGACGAAGACAGCGCCGGCGCGTTCCAGATCGGCCACGACGCGGGCGTTGTGCACGATTTGGTGACGGACGTAGACCGGGGGACCGAAGCGCTCGAGGGCGCGCTCGACGATCAGGATCGCGCGGTCGACGCCAGCGCAAAAGCCGCGTGGACTGGCCAAGAGGACGGTGAGGGGCGGAAGCGACATAGCAGTCTAGGTATAGCCGACTCGCTCGCCTGCCGCGACAGGTAGCCGCGTGTTTATCGCCGGTACAACAGGCCGCCAAGCGGGCGGGTGAAAGGGTCGTCGGCTTGTCTCCCCCAGGGGCGTTCGCTAGAGTGCCGCCAACACGCCCAACAGGTCAGGAGACCCGATGTCCGAGGTTGTCGTCGCTCAGAAGGGGCCCTTTGCCACCGATGTCGAGGCCGGGAAAGACTACTATTGGTGCCGTTGCGGTCGGAGCCAAAGCCAGCCGTTTTGCGATGGTAGCCACCGCGACACCGGTTTTGCGCCACAGAAATACACCGCCGCTGCGACGACCAAAGTCTATTTCTGCGGGTGCAAGCACACAGGCAGCGAGCCGATGTGCGACGGTTCCCACAAGAACGTATAGCGCGTCCATGTCGGTAGGACGCGGCCTGCGAATCATTGGGGCGCTGGCGCTCGTGAGCTTGGCTGCGGCCTGCACCCGAGGACCGCAACTGCCGTGCCCGCCAGTGTCTATCCTAGGCGATGCGTCGGCGATCACGTTGTTCGCCGGCGAGGCGCAGGATCTCACCGATGTCGCCTACCGCGCGAGTATCGATCAGGTTGGACGCGCGTGTGTTTTTGCCCGCGGCGGCGAGTCGGTTACCAGTACGACCACGGTCAGGCTGGTCGCTACCCGTGGACCCGCCGCACAGGTCGACGAGGGCAGCTTCGTATTCTTTGTCGCGGTGGTGGATCAGGAGCAAAACATCCTCGCCCGCGAACGTTTCGAATCGACCTTTACCTTCCAGGCCAATCAGCGTCAGGCGGCGGCGATCGAAGAGATCGAGCAGATCATCCCGATCCGCGCGGGCCTGCGGGGGATCGATTACGAGATCCTGGTGGGCTTTGAGTTGACGCCCGAACAGCTCGAATTCAACCGTGAAGAACGCCAGCGCAGTACTGGGCTGCAACGGCTTCCCGGCCGTTAAAACGCCCGGGCGGCTGTCCCCGTTATCCACAGGCGATTGCGGCGCCCTTTGTTGACTCGTGCCCGGCCCCCCGTATCATGCCCGGACCGCGCTGCTTTGGCGGTGTGGGAATCAAGTGATCGCTGCGGAAGAGATTGGGTGTCGCTAGAACACCTGGCGCCGAAGGAGCAACCGCCTCGGAAACTCTCAGGCAAAAGGACCGCAGGGTGATGAAACTCTGGAAAGCGAACACGCGGTAGCACTAGCCGCTGGTTCCACCGAAGGGGCAAGCCGGTTCCGCGAACCGGTCAAATCTCTTCAGGTACCGAGACAGAGGGGGCAGCAGGCCGGTATCGGTCTTGCGCCCCTGTGTGTCTGGAGTGCCTGTGAGCCAAGAGCTAAAGCAAACCCCGCTACATGCGCTTCACGCCGAGCTTGGTGCCAAGTTCGTGCCGTTTGCCGGCTACGACATGCCCGTGCAATACCCGGCTGGGATTCTGAAGGAGCATTTGCAAACGCGAGCAGGCGCAGGTCTGTTTGACGTCTCGCACATGGGACAGGTGCGCCTGACCGCGCCGGACGCCGCCGCGCGCCTCGAGCGATTGGTGCCGGGGGACATCACGGTCCTGCAACCTGGCGAGATGCGTTACACCATGTTTACCAACGACCGCGGCGGGGTGCTGGACGACCTGATGGTGACCCGCCGCGCAAACGACGTGTTCCTGGTCGTCAACGCCGGTTGTAAGGATGCGGACATCGCGCTGTTGCGCGCGGCACTCGGCGACGACTCGGTCGACTATCTGGCGGATCGGGCGCTCCTGGCCTTGCAAGGACCGGGCGCCGCGGCGGCGCTGGCGCGCGTGGCACCCGAGAGCGCTGCACTTGGTTTCATGAAGGCCGCGACCGTCACGATTGACGGGACAGCGGCTTGGGTCAGCCGGTCGGGTTATACCGGCGAAGACGGGTTTGAGATATCGCTGGCCGCCGACGCGGCGGATGCTGTCGCGCGGTTGTTGCTGGCTCAGCCGGAAGTGGCGGCGGTCGGCCTAGGCGCACGCGATTCGCTGCGGCTAGAGGCCGGCCTGTGCCTCTATGGCAACGACCTGACGCCCGACATCACCCCAATCGAGGCAGGGCTGGCCTGGACCATCTCCAAGCGGCGGCGCGAATCAGGCGGGTTTCCCGGCGATGCGATCATCCAAGCGCAGATTGCCGACGGCCCGGCCCGGCGCCGGGTCGGCATCAAACCCGAAGGCCGTGCGCCGGCGCGTGCGCATACGGCTGTCCTTGGCGACGGCGACGTCATTGGCGAGGTCACCAGCGGCGGTTTCGGGCCGAGCGTGGACGGTCCGGTCGCGATGGGTTACGTCGCGCGCGATTTCGCCAAGGCAGGGACCGCCATCGAACTCGATATCCGGGGAAAACGGCACGCGGCGGCCGTTGTCAAACTCCCCTTCACGCCGCATCGCTACGCAAAATAACGACCTGAGGAGCACATGAGCGATATTCGTTTTACCAAGGATCATGAGTGGGTGCGGGTCGAGGGCGACACGGCAACCATCGGCATTTCCGAGTATGCCCAGGAGCAGCTGGGCGACGTCGTCTTCGTCGAGCTCCCCACGGTCGGCGCCGATGTCGAGGCGGGCGGCGATGCCGCTGTCGTCGAATCGGTCAAGGCGGCGAGCGAAGTTTATTCGCCCGTCTCGGGCCGGATCGTGGCGGTCAACGACGACCTGGAGGGTAGTCCTTCTTTGGTCAACGAGAGCGCCGAGGACGAGGGTTGGTTTTGGCAGATGGAACTGTCCGACCCCGACGAACTTGACGAGCTGATGACAGCCAAGGACTACAAAGCGTTTCTGGAGGGCCTCGACTGATGCGTTACTTGCCGCATACCGCGCAAGACCGCCGGGCGATGTTGCAGACCATCGGCGTCGCATCCGTCGACGATCTGTTCGTCGACGTACCGCGTTCGGCGGTGCTGGATAGGCCGGTGGATCTTCCCGATCACGCGGGCGAACTCGCGGTCGAACGGGCGTTGGGAAAAATGGCGGCGCGCAACATCGCGGCCGGGAGCGTGCCGTTCTTCGTGGGCGGCGGGGCCTATCGCCATCACGTACCGGCCGCCGTGGATCATCTGATCCAGCGTAGCGAGTTTCTGACGGCCTATACGCCCTATCAGCCCGAGGTGAGCCAGGGCACGTTGCAGGTTCTGTTCGAATTCCAGACCCAGGTCGCGCTGCTGACCGGGATGGAGGTCGCCAATGCCTCGATGTACGACGGGGCGACGGCCTGCGCCGAAGCGGTGCTGATGGCCAATCGGGTAACGCGGCGGCGGCGGACGGTCCTTTCCGGAGGCCTTCACCCGCAATACCGCGCGGTGGTGGAGACCCAATCGCGATTCCTCGATGGCAGCATCGTCGCGGCGGCGACCGACGCCGACGGGCGGGAAGACCTGGTGGGGATGATCGACGCGGATACGGCCTGCGTCGTGGTGCAGAACCCAACGTTCTTCGGGCATCTGCACGACTTAAGGAAGCTGGCCGAGGCGTGCCACGCCCAGGGCGCGCTATTGGTGGTGGCAGTGGCCGAGACGGTGTCGCTGGGGGCGGTCACGTCGCCCGGCGCGATGGGGGCCGATATCGTCGTTGCCGAGGGACAATCGCTCGGCAACGCCCTCAATTTTGGCGGGCCCTACCTGGGACTGTTTGCTGCGCGCGAAAAATTCGTCCGCCAGATGCCGGGGCGCCTGTGCGGCGAAACGGTCGATTCGGACGGTCGGCGCGGATTCGTCCTGACGCTGTCGACCCGCGAGCAGCATATTCGCCGCGAAAAGGCGACGAGCAATATCTGCACGAACTCGGGATTATGTTCGCTAGCCTTCACGATTCATTTGTCGTTGCTGGGTGAGGACGGTTTCCAACAGCTGGCGATGCTGAATCATGCCCGCGCGTGCGAGACAGCGGCGCGTCTTTCAGCAATCCCCGGCGTCAGCGTCTTGAACGACACCTTCTTCAACGAATTCACGGTGCGGCTGCCCAAGCCCGCCGCCGAGGTCGTCGAGGCCCTGGCCGGGCGCGATATTCTGGCCGGGATTCCGGT
>CAYGKG010000046.1:0-22323 GCA_964350495.1 uncultured Alphaproteobacteria bacterium | reverse complement strand
CCAAAGAGGGAGGGCAGGGAGGGGGTTGGTCGCGGGAGAACCCCCTCCTAAAACCTCCCCCTGCGTGCAGGGGGAGGCAGAACCCAAGCCGTCGCTAGGTTAGTCTTAGTTTTCCCAGCGTAGCGCCGCGACCTCGTTGATGAAGGCAGGCCAGCTCGCCCACATTCCGGTGAGGCCCTTCTTGGCCACGCTCAATTTGGCCAATTCGAACAGAAAGCCGTTGACCGAGTCCTCGGCGATCTTGGTTTGTGCCGCCTTGATCCACTTGGCCTGATCTTCCGCCGTCGTCGAGGCTTCGAACTTCGCGTAGATGTCGCGGAGTTCCGGGCTGTCGTACTGCCAGTAGTATTCCGGGTTGGTGTAGTTGTTCACGTCCATCGGTTCGACGTGCGAAACGATGGTCAGGTCGAACTGCTTGCCGCGGAATACCTGATCGATCCACACCGGCCACTCGACGTTTTCGATCTTGGCGGTGACGCCGACCTGGCTCAGCATGTCGGCGATCACTTGGCCGCCGTTCCGCGCATAGCTTGGCGGCGGCAGCTTGAGCGACAACTCAAGCTTTTCGTGGCCCGCTTCCTTCAACAACGCCTTGGCCTTGGCCGGGTCGTAGGCATACATCCCGGTCAGATCGACATAGGTCGCGTTATGCGGCGCGAAGTGCGACCCGATCGGCGTGCCGTAGCCGAACATCGCCGCATCGACCAACGCTTGGCGGTCGATCGCGTGCATCAATGCGCGGCGCACCCGAACGTCCGACAACGCGCCGGCCTTGTTGTTCATCGTCAAGATCGTCTCGCCTTCGGTCGTGCCCTCCAGCGCGGTGAAGCCGGGGTTGTTCTTGAATTGCTCGAACAACTGCGGCGCGGCCAGGTTCACCATGTAGTCGAGATCTCCGGCGAGCAGTGCGTTGACCTGCGCGTTGCCGTCAGTGATGAAGCGGAACTTGGCCTTCTTCATCGTGATGTTGGCTGCATTGCGGTGCGCCGGAAAAAGCTCCAGTTCGACCGAATCGCCTTTGGTCCACCGCACGAACTTGTAGGGGCCGGTGCCAACGGGGTTAGTCCCGTTATTCTCGGCCGACGCAGGGTCGATGATCGCGCCGGTCGATTGCGCCAATTTGAAGAGGAACAACGCGCTGGGCGAATCCAGCGACATGACGACCGTGTGGTCGTCGGGCGTCTCGACCGCCTTGATCGCCGCATACATGGCTTTTTGTTTGTTGCCGCTCTTTTCCGCTGCCGCGGCTTCGACCGAAAACTTCACATCCGACGCGGTAAAGGCGCTGCCATCATGGAACGTCGCGCCGCTGATCAGATCGAACGTGTAGGTCTTGCCATCGGGCGAGATCTTCCAGCTCTTTGCGAGCATTGGGCCGATGACGCCCTTTTCGTCGATCCGTACCAGGCTTTCGAAAATATTGTACATCGTCACTTCGCTGATGGCCGCCGACGCAGCCTGCGTCGGATCGAGGCCCGGTGTGGGCTCCAGGGTCATCCCGATGGTGACCGAATCCTTCATCTGCGCCTGGGCCGCAAACGGCACCAGGGCCGTCGTCGCCAAAGCCGCTGCAATGAGCAATTTTTTCATGGTGGTCTCCCTAAAGCGCCCGGCTGGCGGGCTTGTTCTCTACCTGCCGGCGACTCCCGTGCGCCGGGCCGTAGGCAAAACTATAGCACCGGAGACCGGCGACCGAACCGGTAAAGGCGTGGATTAGGGCTTGGCGACCGGTTAGGTTTCGGCCTTTCTAGGCGCGAGGACCCATGCAACAGGCCCAAAATCTCATCGGCGGACGCTGGAAAACGGCCCAGGACGGGCGGACTCTGGACGTTTTCGACCCCAGTGTCGGGGCGCCCTTTGCGACCGTCGCTCGCGGCAGCGCCACCGACATCGACGCGGCGATTTCATCGGCCCGTCACGCCTTTGACACCCATTGGGAACGCACGCCGGCGGTCGAGCGCGGCCGTCATCTTGCGCGCATGGCCGCCCTGATGGCGGCTGCGGCGGACGAACTCGCGCGCCTTGAATCGCAGGACACCGGCAAGCCGCTCAAGCAATCGCGCGTCGATGCCACGGTGGCCGCGCGCTACTTCGAATATTACGCCGGCGCCGCTGACAAGATACAGGGCGACACCATTCCCTTTTTGCCGGGCCACCAAGCCTTCACCCTGCGCGAACCGCACGGGGTCACGGGCCACATCATTCCGTGGAACTATCCGTTGCAGATGGGGTCGCGCTCGATTGCCGCGGCGTTGTGCGCGGGCAATGCGCTCGTGCTCAAGCCCGCCGAAGAAGCCTGCCTCAGCGTGATCCGCATCGCCGAACTCGCGCTGGAGGCCGGCATTCCGCCCGACGTCATCAACATCGTCACCGGCCTGGGCGAAGAGGCGGGTGCGGCGTTGGCGGCGCATCCCGGCATTGACCACATTTGTTTCACCGGCTCGCCGCCGGTGGGCGCGCTGGTGCAAAAAGCCTCCGCCGACCACAACCGCAGCTGCACGATGGAGCTCGGCGGCAAGTCGCCGCAAATCCTTTTCGCCGATGCCGATTGGGACAAGGCCATGCCCACGGTGTTGGGCGCCATCGTCCAGAATGCCGGCCAAACCTGCTCGGCCGGCAGCCGCCTGTTGGTCGAGCGCAGCATCTACGACGACTTCGTCGGCGAAGCCGCCAAACGATTCGCCAAGATCAAAGTCGGCGCCTGGGAGGCCGACCTCGATTGCGGCCCGCTCATCAGCGAAATCCAACGCGACCGCGTGCGCGGCTTCATCGAAACCGCCACGGCCGATGGCATTCCAATTTTGGCCCAAGCCGAGATCGACGCATCCGCGCCGGCCGGCGGCTACTACGTCGCGCCCACGCTCTACGGCCCAGTGCCGCGCGGCAATCGGCTGGCCAAGGAAGAGGTCTTCGGTCCCGTCCTGTCGGCGATCCCGTTCGACGACGAAGCCGACGCCATCCGCCTCGCCAACGACACCGACTACGGCCTCACCGCGGGCGTGTGGACCGAAAACGGCGGTCGCCAGATGCGCCTGGGCAAGGCCCTCAAATGCGGCCAGGTCTTCGTCAACTGCTACGGCGCCGGCGGCGGTGTCGAATTGCCCTTCGGCGGCATGAAACGCTCGGGCTTCGGCCGCGAAAAGGGCCTCGAAGCCCTCCACGACCTCACGGTCTGCAAGACCGTCATCATCAAACACGACTAGAGGGACCCCATGAAACTCGCCGACAAAGTTGCCATCGTCACCGGCGCCGCCTCTGGCTTTGGCGAAGGGATTGCCAAGAAATTTGCCCAAGAAGGCGCCAAGATCGTGGTCGCCGACCTCAACGACGAGGGCGGTGCGCGGGTCGTGGCCGAGATCGAGCAGGCGGGCGGGACGGCGTCCTTCGTGCACACCAACGTCGCCATCAGCGAAGACGTCGCCGCGGCCGTGGGTCATGCCGCCGCGACCTATGGCGGCCTCGACATCATGGTCAACAACGCGGGCTGGGGTTATTCGAACCGCTCCAGCCTTGAGGTCACCGAGGCCGAGTTCGACAAGGTCTTCGCGGTCAACGTCAAGAGCCTGTACCACGCCACCATCCACGCCGTGCCCGAGTTGCGGCGCGTGGGCCGCACGGGCGTCATCATCAACGTGGCCTCCACCGCCGCCGTGCGCCCGCGCCCCAACCTCACGTGGTACAACGCCAGCAAAGGCGCCGCCGTCGTCATCACCAAGTCGCTGGCACTCGAACTCGCGCCCGACATCCGGGTGTGCGCGATCAATCCGGTCATTGGCGAAACCGCGCTGACCGAGACCTTCATGGGCATGCCCGACACGCCCGAAAACCGGAAGTCGTTCCTCGCCGGCATCCCCATGGGCCGCTTCTCCACCCCGCTGGACATCGCCAACGCCGCCCTGTTCCTGGCCAGCGACGATGCCAACTTCCTCACCGGCGTCTGCCTTGAGGTCGACGGCGGCCGCTGCGTTTAGGGGCGCGACAGCGCACCGCCACTAGGAGGGGGCCATGCCGGGAGCCGTCGGCATTCACCACATCAAACCGGCCAACGTCTCGTTGTTGGAGAGCGTCGAGGCGGATGTTTTCGATGCACCGATCGATCCGGCGGCTTTGGCGATCTACGCGAACGCGCCGGGACATGCCCTGTTCGTCGCGGTTGAGAAGCGTCGAGTCGTTGCGCAGATCCGCGGAATAATCCACCGCCACCCTGATGCGTTGCCATCCCTGTTCATCGAAAACCTGGGCGTCACACCGCGTCTGCAACGGCGGCGGATCGCCACCCGCCTGGTCGACGCTTTATTTGCTTGGGCGGCCGAGAGCGGGGTGTCCGGATCTTTTTGGGTTGCCGCCGAGGGCGACAACGAACAGGCGATTGGGTTTTACCAATCCCTGGGGCTCGTCCCCAAGCCGATGATCTACTTCGAGAGGGACTAGCGCTCGCCGCGGTGCCGGCGTCGGCGGGCCGTCCCCGCCCGCGCCACCTCGACCCTAAACCCCCATCTCGGTGCGCGACTTTTCAAAGAACGCCCGCGCCCGCGCCATCATGTCGGCGTCGTGGTGATCGGGCGGATCGTAAAAGCCGTAATCGTCGACATAGACCGCGTGCGTAACCAACCCGGTGTCGCGGGTCCAATGGTGCAGCGCCAACCCCGGCGGCTCCTTGGTCGACTTGAGAAAGTTCGATCCCGCCAAGTCCAGCATCATTTGATGCGCTGTGCTCGGCGCGACGGTCGCGATCGTGCCGCCCCAGCGCCGCGCGATCGAGCGGTGGATGTGGCCGCACACCACCGCCTCAATGTTGCTATAGCCGAGCAGCAAATCCCCAAGCGCGTCCGCACCGCTCAGGCCGATCGCATCCATCCACCAAATGCCGGTGCGAAACGGTGGGTGGTGCATGAAGATCAACGTGGGGTCCGCCGGCTTGGTGTCGAGCTGCGCCTTCAGCCAGGACAAACGCGTGCCGTCCATCTCGCCGCGGGGGTGCTGCGGTTTGCGCGTATCCAGCCCGATCAAGCGCAGCGGCCAATCGTCGACGACGTAGTGCATCGGCCCGGCGTCGCCCCAATAGGCAAGGTCGGGAAACGCCGCGCGCATCGTCTCGGGGTTGTCGTGGTTGCCGGGTACCATGAACACCGGCGCCTGGGCGGCGCCCAGGATGCGCCGCAGGGTGGCGTAGGCTTCGGCACTGCCGCCTTCGGTCAAATCGCCGGTCGCCAGGATGACGTCAACCGCCGGCGTCAGCGCGTTGATGCGCGCGATCGCCGCTTCCAACATCGCGTTGGTCGGGACGACGTGGCCCATTAGTTCGCCTTCGGGCATGACATGCATGTCGGTGATCTGGGCGATCAGCATTGGCGGCCTCCACGGTTGCGGAGGCGCAGTCTAGCGAGCGAAGGCGACGCGTCCACCCGCCGCCGCCGGAAGAAAGGGGGAGGTCTTCCTATTCCGCCGCGACGGGTGGCGCGCGGTGGGGGCGGACCCGGTTCGTCACCATGCGACCGTGCAAGTCGGCTATCGCCTGCGAGCCCGTTTTGACGAAAAGGAACGGCACCACGCCGTGCACCAGGCAGGCAAGGCCGCCCAGGATCATACGGACGCCGAAACCGCTGGCCGAGGCGAGGTGTTCGCCGTAGGTCTCGTTAACTGAGGCGGGGTGGGCGGTAAATGCGTTCTTGAACATGCTGTGGAGGATAGATGCCCGAACCGCGAAATTCCTTGCGTTCTTGACCCTGCATCCGCTGAGTACGGCAAAAAATTATCCCGTAACCCATAATAGAGGGTAATATTAACTCAATGGATCGGATAGACCGCAAAATCCTCGCCGCGCTGCAAGAAGACGCCGGCCGTCCGGTCGCCGACATCGCCGCGGCGGTGGGCCTATCGCAATCGCCCTGTTGGCGGCGCATCCAGAAACTCGAAGCCGACGGGGTCATCCAGCGCCGCGTTGCCCTGCTGGATCCGGCCAAACTCAATGTCGGGGTGACGGTTTTCGTCGCAGTCCGCACCAGCCGCCACGATCTCGACTGGATCGAGACCTTCGCCCGGGCCGTCACCGACATCCCCGAGGTGGTCGAGTTCTACCGCATGTCGGGCGAGGTCGATTATCTGCTGCGCGTGGTCGTGCCCGATATCGCCGCGTTCGATGCGGTCTACAAACGGCTCATCGCGCGGGTGCCGCTCAGCGACGTGACCTCCAGCTTTGCGATGGAGCAGATCAAATATACCACGGCGCTGCCGCTCGATTACAGCTAGCGCGACACGCGGGCGCCCTTGACTCCGGGTGCCGCCCGCGTTTCGCTACCGGCGGGCAGGGAGGCGTCTATGGCATTGGCAGAGGACATCACACAGGTCACAGCGGCGCGGGTCAAAATGCACCCCAACGAACTGGCGCCCCAGGCGCGCGGGGCGCTGGCGCGGGTGCTGCTGACCCTGCTGCAAATCGAATGCAACAAGCAGCAGGTCAAAGAGGTCTACGTCCATTTCCCGACGCCCGAGGAAAACAAGGAGGCCGCCCGCGAACGCGGCTTGCAGGGCCGCCGGATCGAGGAAGTTGCGGCCATTCTTCAGTCCATCGGCACCGATCCCAATCCCGGCATCGCCACCGGCCTCAAGTCGTTTGAGGGCACCGCCCATCGCCCGGCCATGTTCCGCGCGCCGATCGCCGACTGGGACGATTTTTTGATGTTCCGCTATCTGCGCGACCGCGCCCAGGCGTCTTGGGCCATCGGGTATCTCGGCACCGACTACGTCCCCTTCGCGGTCACGGTCTCGCGCCTCTTCATGCACGCGGCATTGGGGAGCCAGCGCCCCACCGAATACTGCGACTGGACCGCCCACCAGATCCGCCGCCTGCAAGAACGCCGCGACGCCGGTCTGAAGGACAAACTGCAAGCCTCGCTCGACCGCTGGTACCCGTTGGCCCTCGCGTTGGCCGCCGACACCACCGACGAAGCGGTCGAACTCGAAGCCGGTATCCGCGGCCGCGCCGCCGTCGTCGGCGAAAAGGTCTTTGTCGACAAGGTTGCCGAGGAACTGGGCGCGTTGGGTCTGGTCGTTCCTGATTCGGCCGCGCGCTTCGCCGGCCGCGAGATCGAGACGGTCTACCTCGACGGCCGCGCCGATCTGCCGGCAGCCTACCGCGCCAAGCTGGTCAAGTTGCTCAAGATGCACCTCAGTTCGGAGTACACCACGACCTACCTCGAAGCGCTGGACCCGCCCACCGCCGAAGACATCGCCGAGTGGTCGCACACCATCCAGGAAGAGGGCGAACACGGCGAGGGCATGGTCGATCTCTTGCGCAACCTCGGCGAAGACGCCCAGGCGGTGATCGACGACATGCGCTACGGCGAGGGCGCCTATCTGCTCGACTTCTTCAAAATCGAGATCGAGTCGTGGGACGAAATCGGCATCATGCGTTGGCTCTCCGAGCGCGCCGCCGGGTATCAGTCGCTGGCGTCGCTCGGCTCCAACTACATTCCCTACGCGTTGTGGTCGGCACGCAACTACATGGACGAAGGCATGGCCCATGCCGGCGTCGGCAAGGAAATCACCCGCCGCGCGATCGGTGAAGGCCGCGCCAAGGAAGTGCAGCGCCTGTTCGACAAGCGTTACCCCTCGGTGATCGACTACTTCGGGTCGGAAAATCCGAAGAACGAATTCATCGACCTCGGCATCAAGGTGCGCAGCAACGCCGAACTGCGCCGCCGCTGGTTGAAGGATCAGGTCCGCGACTGCGCTGAACTCGGGGTGCGCATGCCGGACGATCCGCTCAAGGGCGACCGCATGCACTACTAGGCGCGGCCCTGCCCATGATCCCTTCGGCGCACAATGCTATCGACGTCGCCGCTCTGGTTCGGCGCGCCGCCAAAGCGTATCCACGCAAGGCGGCGATCGTGTGGGAGGAGGGGACGCGCACCTACGGCGAACTGCTGGCGCGAATCGATGCCCTGGCCGGTCAACTGCGCGACATCGGCGTGCGCGAAGGCGAGCGGGTTGGCTTGGCGCTCGCCAACGGTCCCGTTTTCGTCGAGGGCTATCTCGCCGCTGCCCAACTCGGGGCCATCGCGGTGCCGCTCAACCCGCGCCAAAGCGAACGCGAACACGACCATATCCTGGGCGATTCGGAACCGCGCGTCCTGATCGCCGATGCTGCCGCGGCGCCGACGCTGCGCCGCGCCAAGCGGGTCACTGCCTCGCACCTCCTGACCGACCGCGTGACGATGCCGAACGGCCATGACTACGAGGCGGCAGTCCAGGCCGGTTTCGCCACCCGCCCGCCGCGCCCGGCGATCGATCTCAATGCGCCGGTCGCAATTCTCTATACCTCGGGGACCACCGGCCAACCCAAGGGTGTCGTGCGCAGCCAGTTCGCCGGTGCGATGATCGTCGCGTTGCGCCAATCGGCGATGTTCATCGGTCCGGAAACGGTCTTGCTTGCCTCGACGCCGATGTTCCATGCCGCCGGGCACGAATTCATGCTACTGCAAACGCTGGCCGCCGGCGGCACCGTGATTTCGCGGCGCGGGTTCGATCCGGTGTCGATCGTAACGTCGGTCGATACGCATCGCGCGACGCACGTCTTTTTCGTTCCCACCATGTCCGCGGCAATCGCGGCGGCGATGAAGCAAGCCGGCACCGCCTGGCCCAGCGTGCGGCTGTGGATGTCGGCGGCGTCGCCGCTACCCGATTGGGTCCGCGACGCGATTCTCGCCGCGGCGCCCGGCGCGCGGCTGTGGAACTGCTACGGCCTGACCGAAGGCGGGACGTTGACCTATATGCGCGACGACGCCATCGCCGGCCGCCCCGGCACCTGCGTCGGCTTGCCAGGGCCGGGCATGGAAGTCCGCGTTGTTGGCGCCGCAGGCGACGACGCGGCGCCCCATGAGGTGGGCGAGATTGTCAGCCGGTCGCCCGAATCGATGTCGGGCTACTGGCACGATTCGGCGTTGACGGCGCAGGCCGTGCGCAACGGCTGGGTCCATTCGGGCGACCTCGGTTTTTTCGACGACGACGGGTTCTTGACCCTATCGGGCCGTCTCAAGGACGTCGTCATCACCGGCGGCGAAAACGTCTACGCTGCCGAGGTCGAAGGCTTCCTCGCTGAGGACCGCGCGGTGCGCGAGGTCGCCATCATCGGCGTCCCCCATCCGCACTGGGGCGAGGCCGTCGTGGCGGTCGTCGTCCCGGCGGAGCCGGGCGCCGACCTCGCCGCCATGCTAGAGGCCCACGCCAAGCAGGGCCTAGCGCCACCCAAGCGCCCCAAGCGTTACGTGATGAAGGACGCGCTCCCGCGCAACAGCATGGGCAAGGTCGTCAAGGACGACCTGCGCGCGGCCTACGCGGATCTGTTCGACTAAGAAGTAGCCTACGCGGTCGTGTGCACCGTGTTGCGGCCCATTTGTTTGGCCGAATACATCAGGCTGTCGGCGCGCGCCAGCGCCGCGTCGATGGTCTTGTCGGTCCCGACAATGCCGGAGATTCCGCCGCTGAGCGAAATGCCGTCGACGATCGCATCGCCGATGCGAATGGCGGAATCGCGCAGCTCGGAACGAATGCGCTCGCAGGCGCGTTCGGCGATTTCGACATTGGCGCCGTCGAAGAGAATGACGAACTCGTCGCCGCCCAATCGGCCGGCGGCGTCGCTTTGGCGAATGCTTTTGGTGATCACCCGCGCGATCCGCGTGATCACCGCATCGCCCACCGCATGACCGTGGGTGTCGTTGATCTTCTTCAGGTGGTCGAGGTCGAGAACCGCGACCGACATCGGATGATCGCGCCCGCGGGCAGTTTCGATCTTTTCGGTCGCGACGCGCAGGAAGCCGCGGCGATTGAGCAGGCCGGTCAGCGGTTCGGTGTCCGCCAGTTCCTGGAGCCGTCGTCTGGCCTCGGTATCGACAAGGGCGTCGCGGACGACCGCCGCGAGAAACCACTCGCCGTCGATTTTCATTTTTTGGATCGACGCGCGTACCGGACGCTCGCCGCCCTCTTTGCACAGGACCGATACGGACTCGCGCTCGCCCATTCGTTTCGCGTCGATGTCGCCGCCTAGGAACTCGGCGAGCTGCGTGGCATGTCCCGCGCGCATTTCCAGCGGAATGAGGCGTGAGAGCGGTTGGCCGACGAGTTCTTCCGGCTCGTAACCGAACAGTTTTTTCGCGGCCGGGTTCACGAAGCGGATCGTCCCGCCGGCGTCGCAGACGATAAACACATCGTCGGCGACCTGTACCAAGGCCTCGAGGGTCTTCGTTAGTTGCGGCGCTGTTGTCATTCCGTTCCCCAATAATCGGCGCGCCTGTCCTATTTACAGGCTCCGGCTAGAATTGCCCAGCCGCGCGCGGGCTCATGCCGCTCTTTGATCGCCAACGAGACCCGCTGGTTCAATCCGCGTCCTTCCGGAGTCCGGGAATATCCAGGCGGATGAAGGTTGGCGAGACTTCCGCGCGCCTCGCCCGGCGTGACTCCTTGGGGTGGATGCAGAGGCGCTAGACCGGTTTCGCGATCGTCTTCCGGCGTTGCCGCTGTTCACAAAGTGCGGAAGCGATCTTGCGCGCCCGCTCGCCCTAGGGAAGAAATTGGCGGTCGTTGCTGTTTACCCACTTGTAGGCCGGTATTTCCCGGACCGCGATCCGCACCCATGGGAGACCAAGAATGTCCGACACCCGTATCACCCAAGAGATGATCGATCTCTACAACGAATTCGCCCACCAAACCTTCGACCGGCGTGCCTTCATGGGCCGACTTGCAGCCCTTGCCGGGGGGACTGCCGCGGCCTACGCGATCGTGCCGATGATCGAGGCGAACCAAGCCCAAGCCGCAATGATTGCTGCGGACGATCCACGGGTCAAAACCGAAGCCATCGTCTTTGGCGACGGGGTCAAGGGTTACCTCGCGTGGCCCGCGAACGCGTCGGGCAAATTACCCACGATCGTCGTGATCCACGAGAACCGCGGCCTCAACGACCACATCCGCGATGTCGCTCGGCGCGCTGCACTCGAAGGGTTCGTGGCGTTGGCGCCCGATTTCCTGTCGCCCAACGGGGGTACGCCGTCCGATCCGGATGCCGCCCGGGCGATGTTCCAAGGTCTTAGCCGCGATAGCGTCATCGCCAATGGCCGGGCCGCGGTGGCGTTCCTCAAGGGCCATGCCGCCAGCAACGGCAAGGTCGGCGCGATGGGCTTTTGCTGGGGCGGGGGGGCGGTCAATCAGATCGCGATCAACGAACCCGATCTGCTCGCCGCGGCGCCGTTCTATGGGCCGGTCCCCGACGCCGCCGATGTACCTAAGATCAGAGCCAAGATGATGTTGCATTACGCCGGCAACGACAATTTCGTCAATCCGGGCATCCCCGGTTACCGCGACGCGCTGGCCGCGGCCAATGTCGATCACGTCGTCCATATGTATGACGGCGCCAGCCATGCCTTTCACAACGACACCGCGGGTGCCCGTTACAATAAAGAGGCCGCGGAACTCGCCTGGAGCCGCACGATTGCGTTCATGAAGGCGAACCTGGGCTAGCCGTCGCTGTAAGGTTGCAACACAGGCGGGCCGCCGATTCGATCGGCGGCCCGTTCCATTTGGTGTCAAGCTCCATCTACATCGACCGGCTGAATCGTTTGGCGTTCCTGGCGATGAAAGACCCTGGACAACACCTGGCGCGCACCGAGCGCACAGCCATTCTTTTGTTCGCCGTGTTGTTTCGCCCGCCGGTCCGCCCAGTCATAATGCGCCGATGACACCCGATCCCACGCGACTGGTCCTGCGGCGGCCCGACGACTGGCACGTCCATCTGCGCGACGGCCCGATGCTCGCGGCTGTCGCGCCCCACACCGCGCGTCAGTTCGCGCGAGCAATCGTCATGCCGAACCTCGATCCGCCGGTCACCACGGTCAATGCCGCAGAGGCCTACCGCACGCGGATTCTGGCGGCGCTCGGGCCGGGCGCCGACTTCACGCCGCTGATGACCTGCTACTTGACCGATACCGCCGATGCGAAGGAGGTCGAACGGGGCTTTGGGACGGGCGCGTTCGCTGCTTGCAAACTCTACCCCGCCCATGCAACGACCAACTCAAGCCACGGCGTCACCGACATCCGCAATATCTACCCGGTATTGGAGACGATGCAACGGATCGGTATGCCGCTGTTGTTGCACGGCGAAGTCACGGATGCCGACGTCGATATCTTCGACCGCGAGGCGGTGTTTATCGACCGCATCCTCGCCCCGCTCACCGCCGACTTTCCGGCGCTCAAAATTGTGTTCGAACACATCACGACAGCGGCCGCGGTCGCCTTCGTCGAGGCGGGCGGTTCGAACCTCGCCGCCACGATCACGCCGCACCATTTAGAGTTCAATCGCAACGCCATGTTCGTGGGCGGCATTCGGCCGCATTATTACTGCCTGCCGGTCGCCAAGCGGGAGGTGCACCGGCTCGCCCTGCGCCGGGCGGCGACATCGGGCTCGCCGAAGTTTTTCCTCGGCACCGATTCGGCGCCCCATGCGGTCGGCGACAAGGAAGCGGCCTGCGGCTGCGCCGGTATCTTCAATGCGCCCGTCGCCCTGGAAAGCTACGCCAAGACGTTCGAAGAAGAAGGCGCATTGCATCGTCTCGAAGGCTTTGCGTCGGAGAACGGGCCGCGGTTCTACGGCCTGCCCTTGAACGAGGCCAAGATTGTGCTGGAACGTACGCCCAACCCTGTCCCCGACATTCTACCGGCGGGCGCGGGCGTCGTGCCGTTCCACGCCGGTCAAACGCTAGCCTGGCGCTTTGTCGGGCCGGACGTTCCATGACGGCGCGGGGCCGGTCATGATGCCGCGATGACCGCCAACATTGCCGAGACCTTTGCCCGGACGGCCCACCGGATTGAGCCGGACGCGCTGCCCCCCGACGTGCGCACCAAAGCAAAGCTGCACATCCTGGATTCGATCGGCAACGCCCTGGCGGTCAGCCGCGATCCGTTCGCCGATACGACGTTGCGCGCCTTGGGCCGCTTCGGTACCGGCCGCCACGCCGTGATCGGACGTACCGAGCGCCTGTCCTTGCGCGATGCGATGGTCGCCAATGGGGCATTGATCCATACGCTGGACTACGACGACACCCATTCGCGGCACACGCGAACGTCTGTTGACGCAAGACGAAATCGTCGCGAAGTTCGAGGACAATGCTGTACGAGGTTGCGACAAAGCGCAGGCTGCGCGGATCGTCGATTGCGTCCTCGATTTGGAAAACCTCAAGAACGGCGAAACGCTCGCCGCGATCCTGGCGAGAAAAGGGAGCTAACGTGTCCACCGAAGAAACCGTCCAAACGCTGATCGAACGATTTTCCGGCTACCGCGTCGGCGACGCTTCGGCCAAACGGATTGCATCGGAGAACGCCGCGGTACGGGCAGGGCTCGAGTCCTGCGCACGGTCGCTCGCCGATGCGCCGCCGGCCGATCTTGAAATCGTCTACAACCGCACGGCGCCCCGGTGATTGTCGGTCGCACGTTGGTCGAAACGGCCGACGCGATTGCAGCGGGCACGGTTTCCGCCCGCGAGGTCGTCGAGGCCTGTCTCAGCCAAATCGAAACCCAACAGCCGCGCCTGAACTGCTTCATTTCGGTCGATGCCGACGACGCGCGCGCCGCCGCCGATGCCGCCGATGCCGCCCAGGCGCGCGGCGATGCCCTCGGTCCGTTGCACGGTGTGCCGTTGGCGCACAAAGACCTGTTCTACCGCGCCGGCAAAGTCGCAACCTGCGCCTCGAAAATCCGCCGCGGGATGACGTCGGACGTTACCGCCACCGCCGTCGCCCGGCTCGAAGCCGCCGGCGCCATCACGGTGGGCAGCCTCAACATGGCCGAGTTTGCGATCGGACCCACCGGGCACAACCCGCACTGGGGCCATTGCCGCAACCCGTGGGATCCTGCGTTCATCAGCGGCGGCTCATCGTCGGGATCGGGGTCGGCCGTCGGCGGTCGTTGCGTGTTCGGCGCGCTCGGCTCGGACACCGGCGGATCGATCCGGCTCCCCGCAGGATTTTGTGGCGTTGTCGGCCTGAAACCGACGCAAACCCGCATCAGCCGTTACGGCGCAATGCCGGTGTCGTTCTCGCTCGACTGTTTCGGCCCGCTCGCCCGCACTGCGCGCGACGTCGCGCGCCTGATGCAGGTCGCCGCCGGATACGATCCACTGGATGGTACCTCGTCGCGCCACCCCGTGCCCGACTACGAGGCCGCTTTGGGCGGCGATCTCAAGGGCGTTCGCATCGGCGTGCCGCGCAATCACTTCTACGACCCTGGCATCGACGCCGATGTCTCGCGGTTGATGCGGCAGAACCTGGACGCTTTGGTCGCCGCGGGTGCGACGGTGGTCGAGGTCACGGTGCCCGATCAGAAGCGATTGATCGACATCGGCACCATGGTCACGTTCGTCGAGGCTGCGGTTGTCCACAAACAATGGATGCACGAACGACCCCAGGACTATAGCCCACAGGGCTTGGCCCGGTTGGAACTCGGCCTGGGCTACCCGGCGACGGCTTATCTGGAGGCGTTGCACCTCCGCCCGCAATTGGTGGCCGAGTTTGTCGAGCAGGTCTTCGGCGTTTGCGACGTGCTGCACACGCCGACCAGCCCCTTCGCGCCCAAGTCCGTCGAGGAAACCGATGTCGGCGCCTCGGCCGACCTCGTCACCTTCCTCAACAACATCGGCCGGTGCACCCGCGCGTTCAGCTATCTCGGCCTGCCGGCGATTTCGGTGCCGGCGGGATTCGGCGACAACGGAATGCCGGTCGGCTTCCAGCTCGTCGGTCGCCCCTTCGACGAAGCCGGTTTGCTGCGCATTGCCCATGCCTTCGAGGAGTCTGTGGGCGGTCTGCTGGGCGGTTACACGCCCGACACGCCGCGGGAAACCCGCGCCCGCGCCAATGCCGGTTCAACGCGCGCCTAAGGAGACCCCGTTATGAAGTTCGCCTACTTCCACCTGATGCCCTACACCGGCAAGGAAGACGAAACCCACGACTGGCCGGTTGCCAACAAGCTGTTCGACGCCAACCTCGGCAAGCAGCTCTACGACACCTACCTCGACAGTATGGTGCAGGCCGAAGCCGCCGGTTTCGACTGGATCGGCTGCAACGAACATCACATGAGCCCCTACGGCCTCATGGCCAATCCCAACATCGTTGCCGCCACCCTGATCCCGCGCACGACGACGGCGAAACTCGCGGTGATGGGACAACTGGTGCCGCTCCTCAACCCGATCCGCGTTGCCGAGGAATACGCAATGCTGGACGTCATGAGCGGCGGGCGGGTCGTCGCCGGTCTGCTGCGCGGCATTCCGCACGAATACGTCGCCTACAACGTCCCGCCCGACGAATCCCAGGGCCGGCTGGCCGAGGCGATCGACCTCATCGTCAAGGCGTGGACTGAGCCCGAGCCCTTCGGCTGGGAGGGCGAGTATTATCAATATCGCGCGGTGTCGATCTGGCCGCGGCCCATGCAAAAACCCCACCCGCGCATCATGATGTCGTGCTCGAACGAAGCCTCGGCGCGGGTCGCCGCCCAAAAACGCGCGATGTTCGGCCTGGCTAACCTGCAGACCTTCGACAACGCCAGAATGCTCATGAAGGTCTACCGCGACGAAGCCAAGGCGTGCGGTTGGCAGCCGACGCCCGACGACTTCGTGATCGCACTGACCGCCTCGGTCGATGAGGATGCTGATCTGGCCAAGGACCGCCTCACCGAGGGTCGGCGCTATTTCGCCAAGGTCTTGGGCGGCGGCCTGCGCACCGCGCAGCAAATCGTTTTGCAAAAAACCCGCTACATGGACGACGACACCCGCAGCAAGTTCCAGGGCGCCAACAAACAGGCGGCCGTGTCGGTGGACGATCTGATCGACGCCGGTATCGTGATTTGCGGCACGCCCGAAACAGCAGTGGCACAGATCAAACGCGCCCACGCCGAACTCGGCATGGGCACCGTCAACATCAACATGAAGGTCGGCAACATCCCCGACACCGCCATCGTCAATCAAATCAAGATCTTCGGCGAACAAATCTTGCCGCAGGTCAAAGGTCTCTAGGGAGGAAACGCGCCATGGTCGAATTCACCAAGGAAACCGTCAACATGCTCGGCGGCAACGTTGTGTTCCAGCGCGGCGGATCGGGCGAGCCCATCCTATATCTGCACGGCGCCGGCGTGGTCAGCCACGTCGTGCCGTTCATGAAGCATCTCGGCGAACACTTCGATCTAATCGTGCCGCAGCACCCCGGCATGGGCGAATCCGACGCGCCGACCTGGCTCAACAATATGCACGATATGGCGCTGTTCTATCACGACTTCATCGACCGCTTGGGGATCGAGGACATTCATCTGATCGGTACGTCGATCGGCGGTTGGCTTGCAGCGACCGTTGCCTATCTCAACCCGGCGCCGTTCAAAAGCGTGACGCTGGCCTGCGCCGCGGGCCTCAACAATCCCGCCATTCCCAAGCCGCCGATTTACGGGATGACCGCGGCCGAGACGTTGCGCTTCGTCATCCACGATCAGGCGTTGGCCGAGTCGATGGTCGCTAAACTTCCACCCGGGCTCGACGATGCGCCCAACACTAAGAAGAGCAAAGCCACGACCAAGATCATGGCGGGCGAAACCCGCAACGATCCCTCGATGCCGACGTGGTTGCACCGGCTCAAAATGCCGGTCCACATCATTTGGGGCAAACAGGACCGGCTCGCACCGGTGCAGTACGCCGACGAATACAAAAAGCTGCTGCCGCACGCTAAGGTCACGCTCTACGACAACTGCGGCCATTTGCCCTACACCGAATATCCCGAGCGCTACGCCAAGGATATCGCCGACTTCATCCACACCTTCACCGGCGCCAAGGCGGCGTAGCGGTGACGCCCAACGGTCGGTAGGGGGGCGTCGAACACGTTAGCGGGTCGTGCTGTCGACCAACGCGACGAGATTGTCGAGTGCGCCGTTCATTCCCGAACGGCTACCGTCGATCATCTCACGGCCGACAAACGATACAACGTGGTCCGTAACGTGGAGCTGCGTGCCGGCACCGTCTGCGCAGAGCGCCCAAGTTACCAGCGATACCGAGAGGCGCGATTCCGAGGCGGAGATTACCTCGCTGTAGACGATGCGCCGTCCCTCCAGAATATCGAGGTAGCGAACGACACCGGCGAAACGAAGATCCTCGGCGCTGCCGCAGCGAAAGGCATCGACGCCGTCGATACGGAAGTCGTTGGCGGCGTAAACCACGGCGACGCTCGGAGAGGGAGCGCTCCACCGGGCGCGCAGGGCGACATCGGCGTAGGCGGTAAAGACGGCCTCCGGCGAGGCGCGAAGGCGACGCTCGAATAGGAGGGTCTCGTGGGCGACGGATACTGACGAGGCGCGACTCATGATTTCTCCTCTCCAACGCCGGTCAAGGGCGAGCCCAACCGCGTTACACCGCGAGTGCAAAGATAATCGACACGATCAGTAGGACGGCGAAGGCGACGTTCACGACCTGGTTGCGCACCGGATCGCGGAAAATGCGAGTCATCGCTGCCCCGGCAAACAACCAGGCGAGATCGCCCGCGGCGAGGGTAGCGATCAGCCCCACGAGCTTCACCGCGGCGTCGGCGACGGCAGCGGACGCGATCAGCACGAAGCCCGAGAACAACGCCGCCATCGACGCATAGGCTTTCGGGTTGGCCAGGGACAACAGAACGCCCGCGATCAACGGCGGCGGGTGCCGGTCCGCCTGGGTGTCGCTGAGCGGCGGCGCCGTCGCGATGCGATAGGCGAGATAGGCGAAATAGGCGGCAACCGCGATCGCCACCGCCGGGCGGACGCCGGGTAAGGCGAGGATCAACCCGGCGGCGCCGCTCGCCGTGACGACCATCACCAGGGTCATGCCCAGTTGAATCCCAAGGTAGTAGGGGAAGGCTCGCCGCCGTCCAAACGCCGCCCCGGTCGCGGCGATGCTGAGCGTCGCCGGTCCCGGACTGCCGGTCAGCGCGATGCTTGCCAGCAAGAACCCGAGCCAGACATCCATGATCGTAGCCTATCACGCCCGGTCTTTGGGCGGACACGCCCTCGCCGATGCAACGACCCGATGCGCGGCACCGCACCGACCGTGGGTCGTTTCGAAAGTCGCTAAAATTTGTCCGGACAGAACGAACGATCCGCTAGGCGCATGGCAGCCATGTAAACAGCGCATTTCTCCGCGGATCGGACCGCGCCTATGATTCGTGCATTGTCGATTTTCACTATTGGTATGTTGCCATGTCTACGACTATCCGCGATCCCCAAGTAACCGGCACCAATGCGCTGGCCCTCGCCGCAACCCAATACGCGGACGCAAAGAACCGCGCCGACGACACGTCGCAGGTCGCTTGGCAGAAGATCATCTACAACCTAATCGCGTCCAAGCAGCACACGCTGGTCTGATCGATCGGTTGATCGCGCCCTGCGGTTGATCCTAGCCGCAGGGACGCCACGCCCTGTCAGGCGATCTGGCTTTCCGCCCACGCCTGCAATTGCGGTGCGCTCATCGCGCCCGAGACGCGGGCGATTTCCTTCCCGCCGCGAAACATCACTAGGGTCGGAATACTGCGGATATTGAACCGCGCCGCGAGATCCTGATTGGCTTCGGTGTCGACCTTGCCCAGGCGCACCCGCGGTTCCAGCGCCTGGGCCGCCGTCTCGAACGCCGGCGCCATCATCTTGCACGGTCCGCACCATTCGGCCCAGAAATCCACCAGCAACGGGATGTCTCCGGCACCGGCGTGACGGGCGAACGCGTCCGCGTTCAGCGTTAGCGGCTTCCCTTGAAACAGTTTTGCGCCGCACTTGCCGCACTTGGCCTTATTGTAAGGTTTAGCGGCGGGTAGACGGTTGCCCGCGTGGCATGCCGGGCAGGGGACGATGCGCTGGGCGCCGGCAGGGGCACCGGTCTTGGCGTGGGCGTTGACGGTCATCGGCGGTCCTCCAAGCTGGTCCGGGTCATCTCTTTCATATGGGGTGGCGGTCGGTATCCCCCAACGGCACGCGTCCCGCCAGGGCGCGCACGGCGTCATGGGTGCTGAGGAAGACCGAGCCCGGTTTGAGGTGTTCCAAGAAGGCCGTGCGTTGCAGTCGGTCCGCGACCGGTCCCTTCACCTCGGCCAGATGCAGCGTGACGCCCGCGTCCCGTAGGCCGGCAATCGTACTCTCCAGCGTTTCCAACGCGCTGGCGTCGATGAAATTGACCGCGCTGCAAATCAAGACGACGTGCTGGATGGTCCTATCGTCGGCGACGGCGCCTAGCAACTGGTCTTCGAGATAGCTTGCGTTGGCAAAATACAAACTCTCGTCGACCCGGACGACGTGAACGCCGGGCGTTGTCTGCACGGTGTGGCGCCGGACGTTGCGGAAGTGTTCGGTGTCGCCCACCCGCCCGACCACCGCAAGGTGCGGCCGACTGGTGCGCCACAGGTAAAGCCCGATCGAGACAACCAGGCCAACGACGATCCCGGCTTCGACCCCGGCAGCCAAGACGCTTACAAATGTTGCCGCCAGCGACACGGCGTCGGCTTTGTTGTAGCGCCAAGCGTCGCGAAAGGTGCGCAGGTCGATCAGGTCCAGCACGGCAACGATGATGATGGCGGCCAGCACCGCGCGCGGCAGATAGAAAAAGAGCGGCGTCAGGAACAGCAGCGTCAGCGCCATCAACGCCGCGGTAATGAGCGAAGCGAGCGGTGTATTCGCCCCGGCGGCGAAGTTGACGCTCGAGCGGCCGAAGCCGCCGGCCACCGGGTAGCCGCCGGTCACGCTGGCCGCGAGGTTGGCGGTGCCCAGCGCCAGGAGTTCCTGATTGGCGTCGATTTTTTGCCGGCGTTTACTGGCAAGTGCCTTGGCTACCGAGACGCTTTCGAGAAAACCGATGACCGATATCAGAACCGCCGCGGGGAACAGGTCTGCCCATAACGCTGGGTCGAGTCGTGGCATTCCGACCGGCGGCAGCCCGGCGGGAATGGTGCCGACGATGGCGACCCCGAACGCGTCGTTCAAGCCGAAGGCCCAGACGGTGAGGGCGGCGAGAAAGACCGCTACCAACGGTCCCACCTTGGTTACCGGGGCAATCAGCGCGGGGGAGAGACCGAGCGCGCCCAGCATCCGGGCCAGCGGCCGCCGCGATAGGATCAAAACGGCGATCGCGCCCACGCCGAGAAGGGCCGTGGCGACATTGGTATGCGTGACTTCGCGCGCGACCCCGCCCAAGACCACGGCGAACCCGCCGCGGCCCCCGACCTCGAGTCCCAGGAGGTGTTTGAGTTGGCTCACTGCGATGACCAGCGCCGCCGCGCTGGTAAACCCTGAAATGACCGGGTGGCTTAGAAAGTTCACCAAAACGCCCAGCCGCGCGATTCCCATCGCCAGCAGGATCAATCCGCTCAGTGCTGCCAGGACGAGGGCAGCCGCGACATAGTCGGCCGTTCCCGCCTCGGCGACCGCGCCCAGGGCGCTCGCCGCCATCAACGAAGCGATCGCGACCGGTCCAACCGCGAGCGCCCGGCTCGACCCGAGCGCACCGTAGGCGATCAGGGGGAGGATACTGGCGTAGAGGCCGATCTGCGGCGGCAGGCCGGCCAACATGGCATAGGCCATCGCCTGCGGAACCAACATGACCGCGACGATGCCGCCCGCGATCAGATCGCCCGGCAAGTCGGTTTTGGCATAGCGCGGCAGCCAGTCCAAGATCGGGACAAAGCGCCGGACGCCGCGGGAACGACCCATTCAGTCTCCCGTTATTATATTAGGTGTTTCTAATATAACGAATATATGAACGGGGTGCGCTCGGGTCAATGCCCGGTGTCCAACGGATGTCCTTGCAAGCGGGGCGGTCCTGTCCCAAATACAAGGGACGGGTAAAGGCTCAGAGGCATGCTCAATCGCCGGGAACATTGGGACCATGTCTACGCTAGCAAGGGCGAAGACACGGTCAGTTGGTTTCAGGAACGTCCTGAACGCTCGCTCGCGCTCATCAAGGCGACGGGGGTGCCTAAGCATGCGCCGATGGTGGATGTCGGCGGCGGCGCCTCGCGCCTCATCGATGCTCTGATCGATACCGGCTACACCGACACCACGGTCCTGGATATTTCGCCGGCGGCGATATCGTTGGTGCAGGAACGCCTCGGCCGTTTCCAGGATTCCGTCGACTGGATCGACGCCGACGTCACCGAATGGCAACCGAAACGGCGCTACACCCTGTGGCATGACCGTGCCGTCTTTCACTTCCTCACCGAGGAACGCGACCGCGCCGCCTACCGCGCCGCCCTGCGGCGGGCGGTGCCGCTTCGCGGCCATGTCGTCGTCGCAGCTTTCGGCCCTGACGGCCCGCAAACCTGTAGCGGTCTGCCGGTGGTGCGCTATGGTGGGACGGACATCGAGGCCGCCTTCGCCGGTCTTTTGTCGCTCGTCGAGACAGCAGCCGAGGACCACGTCACCCCGGCCGGTGCGCACCAAGCCTTCATGTTCTATCGCTTTGTCCGCGCCGCCTAGGCCCCCTACGCCCTAGTCGTGGGCGAGCGATTTGGTCGTGAACAGGTAATCCTTCAGCTCCTTGTCGAAGCTCGGATCCTGACGCCGGATCCACTCCAGCACCATCGCTGCATGCTCTTTTTCCTCGTCGCGGTTGTGTGCCAGGATCGCCTTGAGTTCGGTGTCCTTGCACGCATCGACGCGCTGGTTGTACCAGTCGACCGCTTCGAGTTCTTCCATCAGCGAGACGATCGCCCGGTGCATGTCGCGGGTCTTGTCCGACAGTTCGCCGATCGGTTCGTGGTAGCCTTCGTTCGCCATCGTGTCCTCCTAAATGGGCGCTTGTCGCCAGCGTGTTCGGCGATACCGATATGACCATACCCTAACGGGTGGTCCGATCCTTTCCAATTGATTCGGGTCAGTGTCGGCGCCAACCGACGCCCCTATAGGAGTTGGACCTGAAGAAAGAGGGAACCGAAGCGGTGGTGGACGAAGCAACTCTGGCCGCGATGCGGGAAGCGCTCGACGACGAGTACAAAGCGCGCGCGACCTACCGGCAGGTCATCGCCACATTCGGGCCGGTGCGACCCTTCATCAATATCGTCGAGGCCGAGGACCGCCACGCGCACGCCCTGCTGGACTTGTTCGCGCGGTTCGGCGTGACGCCGCCGGAAGACACCTGGGCCGCGCGTGTCGCCGCCCCGGCCTCGCTGGAGGACGCCTGCGCCGCCGCCGTGCAGGGCGAGATCGACAACGCCGCGATGTACGACCGCCTGCTCGCGACGGTCGACGATGCGGCGGTCAAAGACGTGCTGCGCCGACTGCAACGCGCCTCCCAGGAG
>CAYGKG010000045.1:0-22385 GCA_964350495.1 uncultured Alphaproteobacteria bacterium | reverse complement strand
CGACCTCGCGTCCATCGCTGAGCAAACTGGCCAAGACGTCGCGCACGCCGCTGAACTGGCGGGTATTGGTGCCCGAAACGGTCGGATCGCTGCTCATTTTCGGTCTCCGTATGACAGGCGTTGGGATTGACGGCGGGCATTACATCATGCCGCCGCGATCAACGGAATGGCCAAATATTTGGTGGCGCGACATCCCGGGTTCGGTGTTGCGAACGCCTCGACGATCCAGCTAGTTCAAGAGACGGACGTCGACAAAAACGGCGCGCCGGACCTCCCGACCGCCTTGCGTAGCTGTGATATCTGTGCGCGACGTGCCGCTCGATATTCCGGTTTTCGGATCGATGAGACCGAACCCACCGATCTCCATAATCAACCGATTCGCGCCGGACCGTCCGACGATCCTACCCGCCAGCTCGGCCACCAAAAACTCGCGACCGGCAAGCGTTGTCAGCCCCTTCGCCAGCGTGGCGACGCTGTTTTCCTCGATGATCGCATCCGGGTCGCCCATGATTCCCCGTATCTGCCGCTCGAGCAGGCGGCGATAGGATCCCTCGTCGAAGACCGACGAACCGGCGCGAACGGGTCTCGCGGCGTAGGCAAGGTCTGCGGCAAAAAGGTCTATCCACAACTGATGCTGCGGCGTGTTCGGTGGCGGCGGTTCGAGACCTCGATCGACGAGCCCCGGAAAACTGACATCGAGGTCGCTCACATTGCCGCCCTGCGGGTCCGACCAAGCGTCGATCACGACAAGTGGACGGTCCGCGGTGATGTGCTGTTCGTTGATTGTAAGTTCGCTGACCGCAAAGCGCCGGATAAACCCGCCGCGTGCAGCGCTAACGGCTCCGGTGAATGTCGTCGTGACCGATTCGTTGCGTCCGTCGGCGAGGACGCTCAGCGTTTCTACGGTCCCAACGATCCGCGATCGTTCCCCCCAGGTTAGCTTTACGGGGCGGTCAAGGTCTTCGACGACACCTGTGAAGCCGCCAACTCCACGCGCCGGGTCAAACAGGCTAAGATCCTGCGCGACGACCGGTAGGGTACCGGTAAGCAGCAGGAAAACAGAGACAGCAGCGAGCAGTACAGTTCGCATATGATCCCCCAATCGATCCCATTAGATCAGGGGATTGGGAGACGTGCTAGCGCAAGCGCCTTTACCGGCCGGTAAAAATGACGACAGTGTGCGCGCCATTACCCGGATTGACCGATGACAACCCCAACCACCGACAGACCTGCCGCGGCAATCGGTTACATCGTCGTCGCGATGGCGGTTTTCAGCGGCATGGACGCCGTCGCGAAGTGGCTGGTCGCGGATTTTTCGATATTTCAGATATTGGCGATGCGGGGGGTATTTTCGATCGCGTTGTTGTTGCCGTTTCTCATGCGCAGCCACGGTGTCGCGGGAATACTTCGAACCCAGAACCTGCGAGGGCAGGTGCTTCGTTCGTTCTTGGGCGTGGGCGCGATGTTCGGATTCTTTGGCGCGCTTCGCGAAATGAAACTCGCGGACGCGACGGCGATCGGTTTCTCCGGTTCGTTGTTCATGGCAGCACTCTCGGTCCCGCTTTTGAAGGAACGTGTCGGTTTGCGCCGGTGGTTGGCAATTCTGTTCGGGTTCTGCGGTGTGCTCATCATTGTCCAGCCGGGAACCTCGGCCTTCCAGTTTGCGTCGCTCTATGTCGTGATGTCTGCGCTCCTTTACGCGCTGATGATGATCGCAACACGCTGGCTAACCAGGACCGAAACGAACGTCAGCATGGTCTTCTATCACTCACTGGTTTCAACGGTGATCGGATTCGCAGCTCTGCCGTTCGTGTGGGTCACGCCGAATTTGATCGAATGGTCCCTGTTTGCGGTGATGGGCGTATTCGCAACCATTGCGCACCTCGCGATCGCTCAGGCATTTCGTTTAGCGCAAGTCGCGATCGTCGGGCCATTCGAATACAGCACATTGCTCTGGGCCACGATCATCGGCTACGTCGTGTGGCAGGAAGTGCCCGGACCCAATGTTTGGTATGGGTCGGTGATGCTGGTACTCGCCGGCATTTACATTCTCTACCGTGAGACCAAGCTCGCATCGAATGCCCGGCGTGCCGTTCGCGACGCGGCCAAAGCGGCCGAATAGCTATCCCTCGTATTCGGCGAGAACGTAAGTTGTCTTGAGCAAATCCCATCGGATCTTGACGAACAACAGGTCGTCTCCGTGGTACCAGACATGCTCAGGGGGGTGCCCGGACTCGCGCAACGGAAAGACGAAATGCTTGGCCTGGAACGTACCGGCGGGAACGGTGAGCTCTTCGTCGCCGACGAACTGAGCGCGAAATTTGCCCCGGCCGATCATCGGGCCCGAGGCACCGTTCGGTAACGGCGAACTCATGATCGACGCCCAACCTTGCTCGGCTTCGCCGCTCGACCAGTTCCACGCGCCGAGGTGCCAAATATCGCAGACGACGGGATGCGCACCGAAGGACCGTGGCCATTCGGTCACCGGCACCTTCTGAGAGATGCGCCCTTCATTGGCTGTATAGCCCTCGCATTCGACGTCCGTCGCGCCAAAACGGAACCACGCCGCACCCATGAACGCCTCTGCCACGGTCAGGCGAACGTAGGAGTCGATAGGGCGCCAATCTTTGTCCACGGTATACACGACGTCGCGCAGAATCCGGCTGTCGTCCATTTCACAGTGTGACCGCAACGTCCGCATCCCGTCGGGCTGAACGGTGACGGTGAACCATTCGCGACCGCGTTCGCCGATGTCATCGTGGATGTAGTCGATTCTGCCGCGGTAGGTTCGGTGTTTCATGGTGCGCTTCCGTTGCGGGGTGAATTGATCTAGGTGAACTTGTTTCGAATACCGTTACCAGGGGAAACGATGACACGGAAAGCAGAAATAGTCGGTCGAAAAACGGTTTATCAGGGCTACTTCGAGCTCGAAGAGGTGACGTTCAAACATACCATGATCGACGGCGGGATGAGCACACCGATTAACCGTCTTATCCTCAACATCGGCGAGGTTGCGGCGGGTCTGCTCGTCGACCGCCGGCGTCGCCGGGTCGTCCTGGTCGAGCAGTTCCGACTACCTGCTCTGGCGCACGACGGGGGCTGGCTGATCGAAGTAGTGGCCGGTCGGGTCGATCCCGGCGAAAAGCCCGAAGAGGCCTTCCGCCGCGAAACGCTGGAGGAGGCCGGCTACGATATCGCCAACCCTGTTCAAATCCATCGTTTCTACCCGGCCAGCGGCACTCTGGCGGAGCACATGACGCTGTTTTGTGCCGACCTTGGGCAACAGGTGAACGACGGCGGCGGCACCGACATCGACGAAGACATCCGTGTCCTCGACTGGAGCTACGAAGAGTTCTTTGCCGCTCTCGATAGCGGCCAGATCATCGACGCCAAAACGATTATTGCTGGGCAATGGTTGCGCCAAACCGAGGGCTAATTCAGCCGTTGGTTGCCGTGGTCTCCTGCAGCAAATAGGTGGTAGAGAGCACGTCGAAACGCATCTTGACGAGGAGCCTGTCGTTAAGCGTGCACCAAGCATCCATGCGATCGCGACCTTCCTTGTCGACATACGTCACGCGTTCGCACTCGAAGGTCCCGGCGGGGGACTCAACGGTCTCGGTGCCGCGGTAGCGGAAGCGGTGCTGGGAGGTCCCGAGCATCGGCCCCGAAGCGCCGTTCGCCAACGGCGAGCAGGTTGCGGATGTGAAGGTTTGTATTTCCTCCGGTTTGGACCGGTCGATATTGGCAAAATGCCAAACATCGCAGGCCACCGGGTGGGTGACGAAAGAATGCGGCGGTTCGTCAAACTCGATGGTTTGCGAAATCCGCCCCTCGTTTGCGGTGAACCCTTCGCATTCAACCTGTGTGCCGTTGAATCGAAACCAGCTCGAGCCGAGAAATTCGTCCATGACCGAGACACGCACAAAAACATCCTTCGGGCGCCAGTGCGCATCGACGGTCGATGTGACATCGCGGAGGACCTGGGAATCGTCCATTTCACAAAGGGCTCTTAGCGTCCGGTCGCCGTTTCCGTGCACCGTCACGGTGCACCACTCTCGGCCGCGTTCTCCCGCGTCGCCGAGGTACTGGATTTTGTAGCTATAGGTCCGGTGTTGCATTGGGGATCTCGTTTTCTACTGTGGTCGGATCGGTACTGGCGCGGCAGGCTTCGACAGGGTTAGTCTTTCCGTTGCGCGCAAACAGGCGCTGGGGAGGGACTTCATTGCCACATATCTTCGTTGCCGGCGCAAGCCGGCGTGTCGGGTTTGAAACGGTCAAGAACCTTCGCACCAAGGGGTATGCGGTAACATGCTGTTTCAGAAACCAGGCAGACCGCGCGATCGTCGAGCAGACTGGCGCACGGGTCGAGATCGTTGATGCCTTTGACGCCGCAGCGCTCGCCGCGGCAATCGCCAACACCGGTGCGCTCGACGCGGTGATTTGCACGCTAGGCGGCAAACCGGGTGACGAACCGCGCGTGGATTTCATTGGGGCAAAGCACACCGTCGATGGCGCAAAGGCTGCTGGAATTCCACGGTTCCTGTTTGTCACGGCGATCGGGTGCGGCGACACGTGGGACGTCTTAGGCAAAAAGGCGCAAGCATTCCTCGGTCCCGCGATCGCGGCCAAAAACCAGGCCGAGGCCTACGTGTTCTCCTCTGGCCTCGACTACACGGTCCTGCGGCCGGGCGGTTTGTCGGACGATCCCGCGACGGGAAGCGCGTTCCTAACCCGCAACACCGACGTCCTCGGCACGGTGACCCGGACCGATGTCGCGACACAGTTGGTCCGGTGTTTCGAAAACGACACAAGCAAGGGCAAGGTCTACCAAGTTCTCGACCGCACGCAGATGAGGACCGAAACGCCTTACGTCGAAGAAACGCTCTAAAGGCTATTCCGCGGCAACGGCACGCGCTTGAGCCGCGGCCAATAGGGCAACGACTTCGGCGGTCGTCTGGACATCGCCAAAGTTGATAATGAAAGAGTGCAGGCTCGCTGCATGTTGCTCGTCGGTATTGGTTGAACAACCGTCCGACACCATCAACGTGCGATAGTTCAGCATCATCGCGTCGCGCGCAGTCGACTCGCAGCAGACATTTGTCGCCGTTCCCGTGATCAGAACGGTATCGACACCCCGGCTTCGCAACACTTGATCGAGATCCGAGGACCCCTGGATAAAGGCGCTGTAACGCGACTTTCGGACCATTAGGTCTTCGGGTTGCGGGCGAAGGTCGGCGTAGAGCTCATGCCCATGCGCCCCCTCGGACATGGACTCGGTGCGGCGCTTGAATCCTTCCGGTGTCGACAGCTCGCGGTGGAAGTGGGACCAGCTATCGAGCGATTCCTTCGTTACCGTGTTGAGTATCCAAACCACGGTGCCGCCTGCGGCGCGGGTCGCATCGGCAAGCCGATTGATGTTCGGACAGGTGCTGGCGGCTTCGGGGACATAGGCATGTCCGGCGCCTTCCTTCACGAAAGCGTTCTGCATGTCGACAACAATGAGCGCGGTTCGGGTCGGATCGAGCGATTCGTATGCGTGTAGCCGTCCGCGCCGTTGCTTGACGCGCTTTTCGATGTCCTGGGGAATCGCGAAAGTATGCATCATGCCTCTCCGTTGGCAGGTTGGTACATGTGGAACTCGTTGCCGTATAGGTCGATGAAGCGGGCGGTGACGCCCCAGGGCTCTTCCGTCGGAGGATCGTTGAATTGGACGCCGCGCGCTTTAAGCGTTTCGTAGGTGCCCCTGCAATCGTTCGTTGCGACGACAAACACCGGTGACTTACCTATGCCGGGATCGTTCGGGAATTGTGGGCGTTGATCCAAAACAAGCGTGAGGTCCGGTTGGTCGGGGGAAGCGACTGTCAGCCAGCGAGTCCCATCGGCGTAGGTCTCGTCTTGATGCTTCACGAAGCCAAGCTTGTCGGCATACCAGCGGTAGGCGGTTTCGCAATCCGCGACGTGAACCGTGACCTGCGCGATCCTCAGCATCACTCGACGACCGGCGGCTTGCCGATCTTCGGAAGGTTGAATCGTCCTGGTGGCTCGAGAATCGGGTTGCCAAACTCGTCGCGCCGGATTTCACCGACCACGCGGTCCGGTTGGAGGAACCGCTTGAACATATAGTCGTCGCGCAGTTCAAACCTGGGAATGATCTCCGAGCATCCCCCGGCGACGAGGATCAACCCGAACGCCATGAGCAAACGACGAACGTAAGCGCGGGAGGGGCTTGGGTGGCTTTCGCTATGCTGATCCATGCAACTTCCCAGAAGACAAAGGCGCGCTCGTATCGTCGGTTCGATCTTGCCACTCCCCATTCTATGCCATCAACGATAGGGTAGGGACAATGCCGCACTTCGTCACGATATGCCCCGTTGAGGCCGAATTTGACGCAACCGTATGAATGCTCCGCACTGGCGTTAACCCAAGCCTATCGCACGGGAGACCTCACGCCTTCCGAGGCGCTCGACAGCGTCTTGGCGCGGATGGATCGCTGTGAGCCGAAGGTCAACGCCTATTGCCACCGAGACGACGAATCGGCGCGGCGCGCGGCCGAGGAGTCCACCGACCGGTGGCGGGCTGGACGGCCCCAAGGGGCCCTCGACGGCGTTCCCGTGTCTGTCAAAGACCTGATCGACGTCGCAGGGATGCCGACGCGGTCAGGGTCCAGAGCAACGGCGGCGGGCCCCGTCGTCTCGGACTCTCCGTGCGTTGCCGGTTTGCGTCGCAATGGCGCCATCATCCTGGGGAAGACCACGACACCGGAATTCGGTCACAAGGGCGTCACCGACAACCTCCTTAACGGGGTCACGCGGAATCCCTGGAACACAGATATGACCCCAGGCGGGTCGAGCGGTGGCGCCGGCGCCGCGCTGGCAGCCGGAATGGGGCCGCTCGCGGTCGGCACGGATGGCGGCGGCTCGTGCCGTAAACCGGCGAATTATTGCGGCGTCGTCGGGATGAAGCCGTCATTTGGGCGGGTTCCTCTCGCCGGCACCGGTGGGTCGTGGCCGCTGTCCTCACCCGGCCCCATGGCTCGCACCGTCGGCGACGCCGCGTTGTTACTCGGCGCATTGTCGGACCCGAACCACACAGACCCGTTTCTTCTTCCAAGCTTTCAGGCGGCAGATACAACGGCGCCCAACATTAAGGGTGTGCGGATCGCTCAGTGCCTCGAGATGGGCGGCGCGAATGCGCGTCCAGAGATCGCGTCAGGGGTGAGCGCGTGCGTTGCCGCGTTTCGCGAGCTTGGCGCGACAGTCGAGACTGCGGCCCCTGACATACCGGATTCGATGCCGTTCTATCGCACGCTGTTCGACAGCGGCTCGGCGCTGACCGCCGCCCAGTGGAGCGAAGCGCAGCTCGACTTGGCCGACCCCACCTTTCGTGCGGGTGTCGAGCGCGGTCGGGCGCTTTCAGCGATCGACCTTCGCCGCGCACTCCAACAGCGCGGCGAGCTCGCCGCGGCGATGGCGCGTTTTCTCGACCGACACGACCTTCTGGTCCTACCGTGCAATCCGACCACAGCCTACCAACTGGGCCAGCGCGAGCCGACAAAGTCGCCGAGCGATACGTGGTCGGCGACGGTGTGCTTCACCGCGCCGTTCAACATCACCGGTCAACCGGCGATCACGGTGCCATGCGGGCATACAACGGACGGTTTGCCGTACGGGCTACAGATCGTTGGGCGCTACGGGGAAGACGAGCTAGTGCTTCGGGCTGCGGCCGCGTTCGAATCGACAACCGGTCTGAGCAATCAGATGGCCCCCCTGTGACGGAGCTTTGGCGTTTAGCTGCGAAGGGGCCGACCGATGGATGCGCCGACGGCGTCGGGCCGGGAGGGAAGTGTTTTTCCAGACGGCCCAACCCTTCAAACAGACAACCGGGTTCGCCAACCAGGTCGCGCCATTCTAGTGTCCCCTTCGGCCACGCAAGATTGATATAGTCGCGACAAAGAGGAGTGATTTTATGAGCGTACAGGAAGCAACCAAGGTCAACGACCTGGGGGTCGCGCGCGACATCGACATTTTCGAGCGGCTGGCGGATTGGCAAGGGCTCGACGTCGTCGATTGCGGCTGTGGAAACGGCAGCCTGGCCGCCGGCCTCGCCAAACGCGGCGCCATTGTGACCGGGATCGAGCCGGACCCGATCCAGGCGGAAAAGAACCGCGGAGCGGATCCGATTCCGAATGTCACGCTTCTCGAGGCGCCGGCGCAGTCCATCCCGCGCGACGACAAGAGCGTCGACGCGGTGGTCTTCAGCAAATCGTTGCATCACGTACCGCTTGATCAGATGGATAACGCACTCAGAGAAGCCGCGCGTATTCTTAAGCCTGATGGGTTTCTTTACGTGCTGGAACCGGACATTCGCGGGCAGTTCTCGCAGATGGTAAAGCCCTTTCACGACGAAACCGTGGTTCGCGCGAGTGCGCTCGAGGCATTGGATCGAACCGCCAATACGGTATTCGCCGATATGGAAGAGTACTGGTACACCAATGTCGTGACGTTCCCCGATTTCGAGACACTTGAAAAGCGCATGTCCGGCTCGACCTTTAATGCGATCGAGGCTGTTAGGATCGACACACCCGAGGTTCGGACCGCATTCGAAGCCGGAAAGGCGGCGGATGGTTACGCCTTTACGAACCTCATGCGGGTTCGCATCTACCGTCACCCCAAGACCGCGTAGCCGCCAGGAAAACGCCCGATGATCGGGTCACGCCGCGATCATCGCCTGTTTGGGGTTGCGGACACGTATGCCGCCGATTCCGCCGCGATTGCGGCGGGCGTGGCAGGCATCCAGCTCATGGAAGCTGCGGGACGAGCCGTCTCGGACGAGGTCCGGCGTCATTTTTCGCCGCGATCGACGGTCGTCCTTTGCGGGCCGGGCAATAATGGGGGGGACGGCTTCGTCGCGGCGCGCCTTCTCCTGGAGGCCGGATGGCCGGTTCGTGTGGCGCTCGCCGGCGATCGCGGTAACCTGACTGGCGATGCCGCGCGCGCGGCGCAGCGATGGCGCGGGACGATCCTCGCCTTGGAACCCGGTGTTGAGTCGGGAGCCGAACTCGTGATCGATGCGATATTCGGTGCCGGCCTGACCCGTCCGGTTGACGGTGCGATCCGATCGACGTTGGAGGTTGTGGCGGCGAGTGAAGCCGTCGTGGTCGCCGTTGACGTACCGAGCGGCGTGCACGGCGATAGCGGCGCAGTGCTCGGTTACGCCCTCCAGGCTGATCTGTGTGTCACCTTCTCGCCGAAGAAAACCGGTCATTGTTTGTTGCCGGGTCGCTCGTTGTGCGGCGTTCTGCGCGTCGCCGACATCGGAATCCCAGATGGAGTTCTCGCCGGGACGCCTGTGCGTGCGTGGGAAAACCACCCTGATATTTGGCGCCGATCCATGCGGTGGCCGGGGCCCGAAAGCCACAAATATACGCGCGGTTATGCCGTTGCCGTCAGTGGCGGTGCCGAGGCTACGGGGGCCATTCGCTTGTCCGCCCGCGCCGCGCTGAGGGCAGGGGCGGGGATAGTGAGCGTGGCCAGTCCGCCGGAGGCTCTGGCGACCCTGACCGCAACGTTGACGGCGGTGATGACTAAGCGCGTGTCTCAACCTGACGATTTGGTCGTCCTGGTCGCGGACCGTCGGGTTACCGCTTGTCTGATCGGCCCGGGCGCCGGAGTGAATGCGCGCACCCGCGCCAATACCCGTGCGCTCCTGAAGGCGACGAAACCTTGCGTCATCGATGCCGATGCTCTTTCGGTCTTTGCGTCTGCCCCGGCCGAGTTCTTCGACGCGCTCAACGACAACTGCATTTTGACGCCGCATGACGGAGAGTTTGTGCGGCTGTTTGGAGACCTTCCGGGAAGCCGTCTTGAGCGCGCGCGCACCGCTGCAGCCCTGTCCGGTGCGACTATCTTGCTGAAGGGCGGGGATACGGTTGTCGCGGCACCCGACGGTAGGGCTACGATCACGACGAACGCGCCGCCGGAACTCGCTACCGCAGGGTCGGGCGACGTCTTGGCAGGCATTGCCCTTGGACTGCTTGCGCAGGGCATGCCGACTTTCGACGCCGCTAGTGCGGCGGCTTGGCTCCATGCCGACGCGGCGGGTCGCTTTGGCCCAGGCCTCATTGCCGAGGACATCACGGAAGGCCTGCCGGCTGCGCTCCGGTCAGTGAAGGCGCTCGACTAGTCCAGCGGCCAAAATAGTTATTGTTTATTCAATATAAACAGACCGCTATATGATAACCCTAACCCCATTTATTAACCGTTCTTCAGCGCCAAAGTTTGATTGAATATCTGAGCGGGCGGTAACTTGGTTCGGTCGGGAGAACGACAAAGCGGAAACAGTGGGCGCGTTGGTCGCATCGGCGCGACTAGGCAACGATTCCAAGGGATTTGGCTTTAAATTGGTCGCTGGAAAATGATCTTTGGCGGCCCTCGCAGAATGTTATACAAGGGCCGTTCTCAGCCACCCCGGTCCGCCCACCCGGCGCGGTGTGGCGCATAAACAGATACCCTGCGGGCGTGGTGGAACTGGTAGACACGCTAGGTTTAGGTCCTAGTGGGCTTTAGCCTTTGGGGGTTCGAGTCCCTCCGCCCGCACCAGCTACATCATTCTCGGTGACAAGGATCATTTCGGTTAGATCATGCAGATTACAGAAACCGCCTCCGAAGGACTGAAGCGCTCTTACAAGGTGGTCGTCGGTTCCGACGCCATTGAGGAGAACATCCAGAAAAAGATCACGGCGATCGGCGATCAGGCCCGCTTGCCGGGTTTCCGACCGGGGAAAATTCCACCGAAAGTCCTGCGCGCCCGCTTCGGCAAGTCGATCCTCGGCGAAGTCCTTCAGGAGACCGTCGACGAGACGCTTCGCAAGACGTTGGACGACAACAAAATCCGACCGGCACTTCAGCCGAAGGTCGAAGTGTCGTCGTTCGATGAGGGGAAAGACCTGGAATATACGATGGAGGTCGAACTCCTCCCAGAGATCGTGCCGGCCGATTTCTCGACCATCGAACTTGAACGCCTCGTCGCCGAGATCGACGATTCCGAAGTCGACCGCGCCATTGAAAGCATCGCAGACCAGCAAAAAACCTTCGCAGCGGAGGAGGGCGCCGCAGCAAAAGACGGCGACGCCGTTCTGATCGATTTCGAGGGATCGATCGACGGCGAGCTGTTCGAGGGTGGAGCGGGCACGGACAGCCAAATCCAGCTCGGTTCGGGTCAGTTTGTGCCTGGATTCGAAGAACAACTGGTCGGCGCCAAAGGTGGCGAGGACCGCGAGGTCAAAGTGACGTTCCCGTCCGACTATCCCTATGAAAAACTGCGCGATAAGAACGCGGTCTTCAAAGTGACCGTAAAGGAAGTGCGCAAGCCGAGCATTCCGCCGGTTGACGACGCGCTGGCAACGCGGCTTGGCCTCGAAGGGCTGAGCCAGTTGAAGGATCGGGTCCGCGAACAACTCGCCGAGGAGTATGGCCAGATTTCGCGGCAACGCTTGAAGCGGGCGCTGCTGGACAAACTAGACGCCGCACACGATTTCGAATTGCCCCCGACTCTGGTGCAAAACGAGTTTGACGGCATCTGGCAACAGATCGAGCGCGACCGGGAAGCGGGGTCCCTGGACCCGGAGGACGCCGAGAAATCGGACGACGAACTCAAGGAAGACTACCGAAAGATCGCTTCGCGCCGGGTCCGGCTGGGGCTGTTGCTGTCGTCGGTGGGCGAGGCCAACAATGTCACGGTCGGCCAAGACGAACTGAACCGCGCGATGGCGATGCAAGCCCAGCGCTATCCCGGTCAAGAACAGGAAATCTTCAAGTTCTACAAAGAGAATCCGCAAGCCGCCATGCAGCTTCAGGCGCCTCTCTTTGAGGACAAGGTTGTTGATTTTGTCCTTGAATTGGTTCGTATCAACGAACGCAAGGTCTCGAAGGACGATCTCCTTGCGGATCCAGAAACGGAGGAAGGGGCCGCCAAAAAACCGGCGAAGAAAGCCAAATCCGGTACGAAAAAGTCCGCAAAGACGGAAGAAGACTCGGGCACGGACGAAAAATCCGCCACGAAGCCAAAAGCCAAGAAAGCGGCGAAGAAGGAGGACTAGTTCCGCCCACGTCGCCTGCCTATATGATGCGTCCTGCCACCCGTACAACAACCGGAAAACGACTATGTCGGATATGTTCATGAATACTCTCGTGCCGATGGTCGTCGAGCAGACCAACCGCGGCGAACGCGCCTACGACATCTATTCGCGGCTGCTCAAAGAACGAATCATCTTCCTGTCCGGGCCGGTCAATGACGCGGTATCGACGCTTGTGACTGCTCAGCTTCTTTTTCTTGAGGCCGAGAACCCCGAGAAAGACATCGCGCTTTACATCAACTCGCCCGGTGGCGTCGTGACGTCCGGCCTCGCGATCTACGACACGATGCAGTACATCCGACCGGACGTTCAAACCTTGTGCACCGGGCAAGCCGCCAGCATGGGATCGCTCCTGTTGTGCGCCGGCGCGAAGGGCAAGCGTTTTGCGCTGCCCCATGCCAGGGTCATGGTCCATCAGCCGTCCGGCGGCTTCCAGGGGCAGGTGACCGACATCGAGATTCACGCCAAAGAGATCCTCGATACTCGGCAGCGGTTGAATGAAATCTACGTGAAACATACCGGGCAGAAGATTGACGTCATTGAAGAAGCGCTGGAACGCGATCGCTTCATGTCCGGGCCCGACGCCGTGAAGTTCGGCATCATCGACGAGGTCGTATCAAAGCGCGCGGTTCAAACCGAGGGCGAGAAGACTGAGAAGAAATAGCGCGATTGTGACCGTGTGCTGTGGGGATTCTGCTACCCAAGGCTTTAGTCCGCTCCCCGCACTTCAACCCGAAAATTGCGCGCACAACGCCGTTAACGATGTCCCGCGTTGATATTCGCGGTTGGCCATCGTTAACAACATGAAGGATAAGGCTCGCTGCAAGACGCAAGATTTAGGTTGTACGCGCGGCGGGCCACCGTCTACCATAATAGGGTTGTAGTGATTCGGGTGTGGCGATGAGTAAGTCCGGCAGCGGCGATTCAAAAAATACGCTCTACTGCTCTTTCTGCGGAAAGAGCCAGCACGAGGTTCGCAAGCTGATCGCGGGGCCAACCGTATTCATCTGCGACGAATGCGTTGAACTGTGCATGGACATCATCCGCGAGGAGCACAAGAGCGCCCTCGTCAAGAGTCTCGACGGTGTCCCGACGCCCGCTGACATCTGCAGCGTTCTCGACGACTACGTTATCGGCCAAGAGTATGCAAAACGGATTCTTTCTGTAGCGGTGCACAACCACTACAAGCGGCTGAATCACGACACCAAGAACAACGACGTCGAGATTTCGAAATCGAATATCCTGCTACTCGGTCCGACCGGTTGCGGGAAAACCCTGCTGGCGCAGACGCTTGCGCGCATCCTCGACGTTCCCTTCACGATGGCGGACGCGACGACGCTGACCGAGGCCGGCTATGTCGGCGAGGATGTTGAGAACATCATCCTGAAACTGCTCCAGGCCGCGGACTATAACGTCGAGCGAGCGCAGCGCGGCATCGTCTATATCGACGAAGTCGATAAAGTCAGCCGCAAATCGGACAACCCGTCGATCACCCGCGACGTTTCGGGAGAGGGCGTCCAGCAAGCGCTTCTGAAGATCATGGAGGGGACCGTGGCGTCGGTTCCGCCCCAGGGCGGTCGCAAGCACCCGCAACAGGAATTCCTCCAGGTCGACACGACGAACATCTTGTTCATTTGCGGCGGCGCCTTTTCGGGTCTCGAAAAGATCATTGCGCAGCGCGGTCGTGGGACCGCAATTGGCTTCGGTGCCGATGTACGCTCCGTCAACGACAAGAAGACCGGCGAGATCCTCCGCGAAGTTGAACCGGAAGACCTACTCAAGTTTGGACTCATTCCCGAGTTCGTCGGCCGCCTACCGGTTCTGGCAACGCTCAACGACTTGGACGAGGACGCTCTTGTCGAGATTCTCTCAAAGCCGAAGAACGCGTTGGTCAAGCAGTACCAGCGGTTATTCGAAATGGAGAACGTCAAACTGACATTTTCCGATGACGCCCTGAAAGCGATCTCGCGGCGCGCGATCGGTCGCAAGACAGGCGCCCGTGGGTTGCGTTCGATTATGGAAAGCATCCTCCTGGAACCGATGTTCGACCTCCCGTCGTTGGATTCAGTTGTCGAGTTGGTCATCAACTCGGAGGTTGTCGAAGGGCGTGCCCAGCCGCTGCATATCTATGCAGACCGCCGTGAAGAGGCGGGATCCAGCGCTTAAGACCTGCAGAAAGCGGGGCGTCTTGAAGTGGCGCCGTTCAAGAGCCACTTTGGGTGAAACAGGGCTCTATGCCCGTATTTTGGTAGGGAAGCCGTCCTTGATGTGCGGCTCGAGAGTGCAATGACTGAAAAAGCGACGCTATTCCCGGTACTTCCGCTGCGCGACATCGTCGTGTTTCCGCACATGATCGTTCCACTGTTCGTCGGTCGAGACAAATCGGTGCGGGCTCTAGAGGACGTCATGAAGGAGGACAAGCAAATCCTTCTTGTCGCCCAGAAGGATGCAGCGGTCGACGACCCGGCGTCGGAGGACATTCATACCGTCGGTACTATTGGCGCTGTGCTGCAACTCCTCAAGCTGCCCGACGGGACCGTCAAGGTCCTCGTCGAAGGCGGCAACCGCGCACGCATTCAAAGTTTTGCCGAAAATACCGATTTCTTCCAAGCCTACGCGGAAGTTGTCGAAGTTCCGGAGCCCGATTCCCAGGAACTCCAGGCGCTTGCGCGTTCGGTCGTGACCCAGTTTGAGCAGTACGTAAAGCTCAACAAGAAAATTCCGGCCGAGGTTCTGGTATCGCTCAATCAAATCGAGGATCCGTCCAAACTTGCCGACACCGTCGCATCGCACATGGCGTTGCGCGTTTCGGAAAAGCAGGAACTGCTCGAAACCATCCGGACATCGGAGCGTCTCGAACGCGTTTATTCGTTCATGGAGAACGAAATCGGCGTGCTCCAGGTCGAGAAGAAGATTCGCAGCCGCGTCAAGCGCCAGATGGAGAAGACGCAACGCGAGTATTATCTCAACGAACAGCTCAAGGCGATCCAGAAGGAACTCGGCGACACCGACGACAGTCGAGAAGAGCTGCACGAACTCGAAGAGAAAATTCGCAAGACCAAGTTCAGCAAAGAGGCGCGGGATAAGGCAACCGGCGAGCTTAAGAAGCTGCGGAACATGAGCCCGATGTCGGCCGAGGCGACCGTGGTCCGCAATTATCTAGATTGGCTCCTGTCGATTCCTTGGAAGAAGCGATCGCGCGTCAAGACCGACATCAAGTTCGCAGCGAAGGTGTTGGATCGCGATCACTTCGGGCTTGAAAAAGTCAAAGAGCGCATCCTCGAATATCTCGCCGTGCAGCACCGCATGAAAAAGATGCGCGGACCGATTCTGTGCTTGGTTGGACCGCCGGGTGTCGGCAAAACGTCGTTGGGCCGATCCATCGGAACGGCGACCGGCCGCAAATTTGTCCGCATTTCGCTTGGCGGCGTACGCGACGAAGCTGAAATCCGTGGCCATCGGCGGACATATATCGGTTCGATGCCCGGCAAAATCATCCAATCGATGAAGAAAGCCGCGACGTCCAACCCTATCTTCATGCTCGATGAAGTCGATAAATTGGGCGCCGATTTCCGAGGCGATCCTTCGTCGGCGTTGCTCGAGGTTCTGGATCCCGAACAGAACTTCTCGTTCAACGACCACTATCTCGAAGTCGACTACGATTTGTCGGACGTGATGTTCATTGCGACCGCGAACACCCTGCGGATCCCGCCGGCGCTAGTGGACCGAATGGAAGTCATCCGTCTGGCCGGCTATACGGAGGACGAAAAGGTCGAGATCGCTAAACGCCACTTGATCGGCAAGCAAATTGAAGCCCACGGACTAAAGAAGGACGAGTGGTCGATCAGCGACGACGCTCTTCGCGATGTGATTCGCTACTACACCCGGGAAGCCGGCGTCCGGAATCTCGAACGTGAGTTGGCGAACCTAACCCGTAAGGCAACCAAGGAAATCGTAGAGACCGGCAAGGATAAGGTCGCTGTGACGCGCCGAAATCTGGACAAGTACGCCGGCGTTAAACGATACCGTTTCGGCGAGGTCGAGCAGGAGCACCTGATTGGTGTAACGACGGGCTTGGCCTGGACAGAAGTCGGCGGCGAACTCCTTAGTATTGAGGCGTTGCTGGTCCCCGGTAAGGGAAACATCAAATACACCGGCAAACTTGGCGACGTGATGCAGGAGTCCATTCAAGCGGCGTGGAGCTACGTGCGCGCTCGGGCGACCGATTTTGGAATCAAACCGACTTTGTTCGATAAGCGGGATATCCACGTGCACGTTCCCGAAGGCGCGACACCCAAAGATGGGCCGTCTGCCGGCGTCGCCATGGTGACGTCGATCGTGTCCGCCCTGACCCAGGTATCCATTCGCAAGGATTTGGCCATGACCGGCGAAATCAGTTTGCGGGGGCGCGTGCTGCCGATTGGGGGCCTCAAAGAAAAGCTCTTGGCAGCGCTTCGGGGCGGTCTGAGTACGGTTCTCATTCCGATCGACAACGAAAAAGATCTGGCCGAGATCCCGGACAACGTGAAAAAGGGGTTGAAAATTATCCCTGTCGCGCATGTCGATGAGGTCTTGAAGCATGCGCTCACGGTGAAACTCGAGCCGATCGAATGGGATGAAGAGCAAGAATCCCTGGCAAAGGTTGCGGAATCGGATGCGGCAGCTAAACGTGAGGGTGTGGTTACCCACTAGCTATTCGCCTAAAGCGAGTATTTCAGTCGGAGAAGCGCGAAAAAGCTGGGGATAGGTGCGTTTTTCTCTTTGACGCGCGCGACGTCCACTCCTACAGTTCGTGCGTCTAATGCAATCCATACACAACATTTGCTATTTCAATTTGCTCTTGTCCTAGAGAGGGGGCCCTGCCGTGAACAAAAATGATCTGGTGGCAACAGTTTCCAATGCTGCTGGTCTTTCCAAAGCTGATGCCACAAAGGCCGTTGATTGCGTATTTGAGGCGATCACCGACTCGTTGAAGGCAGGCCAGGAAGTCCGGCTGGTCGGATTCGGCACATTCAACGTGGCGCAACGGAAAGCCTCCGAGGGCCGGAACCCTCGCACTGGCGAAAAGATTCAGATCCCTGCATCCAACCAGCCAAAATTCAAGGCCGGTAAAGGTCTGAAGGACGCGGTCAACTAGACCCACGTTCCAGCATATCGAAGAAATGCGCCGGCCCTAGGGTCGGCGCATTTGTTTTGGCGGCCTTCTCGATCACGCCAAACCTATCCCGGTCGAGCATGGGCCGGCCCTGGACAAACGCGGTGCGATCCCGCATCTAAGGAGCTGGAACCCGAGGGCGATTAGCTCAGCTGGAAGAGCACCTCGTTTACACCGAGGGGGTCGGCAGTTCGAACCTGTCATCGCCCACCATCAATCTCAGCGAACATGACAGATTCCCCACCTCCCGCACCACCGCTACCGGTTCTCGAAACCGTCGCACGTGCGGCCGGCTTCGTTTGGCACGGTCGCAGCGACTTCATGAATATCGCGTTCCCCGCAGTGCTGGTGCTGAGCATTTTGAATACCGGGGTTGCCCTCCTGGTTTCCCCGCAGCTCCCTCAAGAGCTTGCATCGAACCCGGATCAAGTCGATCCGGCCGTAAGGGGCGGTCTCTTGACACTGGTTCTCCTGATTGTCCCATTCGCTTTTTTCTGGACGACCTTCGCGATCGCCTGGCATCGCCGCTTTCTTTTACCGAAGGAGAGTCAAACAGTTCGCGAGATACTGACCTGGCGGCCCCGCCATACCCGCTACCTGCTCTACGCGGTCGGTGTCACCATGATCATCGCTACTATTGGTATCGTTGGCGCCAGCATCGCTGTCTTTGCGCCGGTTTTGCTGGTTCTGGTCCTGGGCGCGGTCGGCGTGGTGTATGCACGGTTCTCGCAGGTATTGCCCAGTGCCTCGATCGACCACGGCCTCACGCTTGCGGAGAGTTGGGCACTGACCCGTGGAAACACCAGCCGGATGTTCGCCGCCATTGTCGCAACTTGGCTGCCGGTGGTCGTGGTCGTTAGCGCTGCCGAAAGAGTTCTCATCCTGGTGTTGGGCGGCTCGGAGACGTTCATGGCCCTTTTTGTGCGGGCCTTCGTCGGCAATTTCCTCGGATACGTTGGCGTCGCCGTAGGCGTGAGCCTTCTATCTTTGATCTACGACCATCTGAGGGTTGGGCAGCGGCCCAGCGTCGACCTCAAAGTTTTCTAGGAGAGCGAACGAAATGGCCACCGCCGATCAACTTGTCGGAACGTGGGAGCTGGTCCGCTGGGAGACCAGCTACGACGACGGCCGGACAATCTACCCTATGGGTGAGGATGCCAAAGGTTACATCCTTTACACACCGGACGGATTTATGAGCGCCGTCCTATTCCGTGCGGACCGACCACATTTCACCAGCGGTGAAGCCCTAACCGCAAACGACGCCGAAAAAGTCGCCGGTTGGAACAGCTACTATGCCTATGGCGGCCCCTTTGAAGTACAGGGCGACCGCGTCGTGCACACCGTCGCGCACTGCATTTATCCCAACTGGGTGGGCGACACCCAGGTTCGGGGCATTAGTTTCGAGGGCGACAACCTCGTGTTGTCGACGCCGCCGCAAAAAACACGCCGGGGAACCCAGACCAGTCGGGTCATCTGGTCGCGTGCGAATCGGACGAACGCCGGGCCGCGTCCTTGACACCCCCTGGGGCCTAAAGTAAATCAGGCGTGCCTCCAAAAGGGGGTGTAGCTCAGTTGGTTAGAGCGCCGGCCTGTCACGCCGGAGGCCGCGGGTTCGAGTCCCGTCACTCCCGCCATTTCCTTTCGCACCACGATCAATTTGCGCTGGTAAGTCGTTGTTGAGGCGCACCTTTCGTAGTATGACTTGGCGCAACTAACGAATGAGTTTGGGCGCTGCCGCGCAAGAGGTGGCAACCGACGGTTCGAGGCCGCACCACACCTGGGGCACTGGGTAGGTAGGCGCCGGATTGCAGCGCACGAGGGTAAATGGACGATCTCCTGCGAGAGTACCTACCGATCCTGATCTTTATCGGTTTGGTCGTAGTCTTAGGTATCGCATTCATTGCTGCGTCCTATATCGCGGTCGAGCAGCGCCCCGACGCTGAGAAACTCTCGACCTACGAGTGCGGATTCGAACCGTTCGAGGACACCCGCAGCCGCTTCGATGTCCGCTTCTATTTGGTCGCACTTCTTTTCATCATCTTCGATCTTGAGGTCGCCTTCCTCTTCCCGTGGGCCATCACCCTGGGCGATACCGGCGCATTCGGCTTTTGGTCGATGGTCATCTTCTTGGGCGTTCTGACAATCGGTTTTATTTACGAATGGAAGAAGGGGGCGCTCGAATGGGAGTAAGTTCCGCGATCACCCAACCCGCCGGCGAACGCGATCTTACGAGCGATCCGTTCTTTCACCAGGTATCCGACGATCTCGCCGACAAGGGCTTCGTCGTTACGCAAGTCGACAAGGTCGTGAACTGGGCGCGCACGGGCTCTCTGTGGTGGATGACGTTCGGCCTGGCCTGTTGCGCCGTCGAAATGATGCACGCGTCGATGCCGCGCTACGATTTGGATCGTTTTGGCGTCATGCCCCGCGCCAGCCCGCGACAGTCCGATCTCATGATCGTTGCCGGAACGCTGACCAACAAAATGGCACCAGCGTTGAGGAAGGTTTACGACCAAATGGCGGAGCCTCGCTACGTGATTTCGATGGGGAGTTGCGCCAACGGCGGCGGCTACTACCATTATTCCTACTCTGTAGTTCGTGGTTGCGACCGGATCGTGCCGGTTGACGTCTACGTTCCTGGATGCCCGCCCACAGCCGAGGCGTTGGTGTACGGAATCCTCCAGTTGCAAAAAAAGATCCGCCGCACCGCCACGATCGCTCGGTAGTTTTGGTAATTAAGCGTATGGACGACGCACTTAAGGAACTGGGCGAATACATCGCTGCCGCGCTGACCGACGAGGTCAACGCGGTCGAGGTTGCCCACAATGAAGTGATGGTTCTGGCGACCCCAAGTGGCGTTGCCAAGGTTCTGTCCTTCCTGAAAGACGATCCTGCGTGTCAGTTCAAAGTGCTGATCGACATCTGCGGGGTCGACTACCCGGAACGCAGTCGGCGGTTCGATGTCGTCTACAACCTGCTAAGCCTGACCCACAATCAACGTATCCGCGTGAAGGTGCAGGTCGACGAAAACACCCCAGTCCCATCGGTCAATGCCGTTTACTCCGCGGCCGGATGGTTCGAGCGCGAAGTTTGGGACATGTACGGCGTGATGTTTTCGGATCATCCCGATCTTCGCCGGTTGCTCACCGACTACGGGTTCGAAGGACATCCGTTGCGCAAGGATTTCCCCCTGACCGGATTCGTCGAAGTGCGTTACGACGAAGATGAGAAACGTGTGGTCTATGAACCGGTCAAACTGACCCAGGAATTTCGCCGTTTCGATTTCTTGAGCCCCTGGGAGGGAACAGACTACGTGCTGCCTGGCGACGAAAAGAGCAAACCGGCGGATGGCAACTGATGGCTGAGCCGACAATCAGCAGCTACACCCTAAATTTCGGGCCGCAGCATCCCGCGGCGCACGGCGTGTGGCGTCGCGTGCTCGAGATGGCGGGCGAGGTCGTTCGGCGAACCGATCCTCACATCGGTCTTCTGCATCGTGGCACCGAGAAACTCATCGAGTACAAAACCTATCTGCAGGCAATTCCGTATTTCGACCGCCTCGACTACGTGTCGATGATGTGCCAAGAGCACGCCTTCGTCTTGGCCGTTGAGAAACTTCTGGAGCTCGAAGTCCCGGCGCGCGGCAAAAAGATTCGCATTTTGTTCAGCGAGATTACCCGCATTCTAAATCACCTCCTCAACATCACGACTCAAGCGATGGATGTCGGCGCGATGACGCCGACCCTTTGGGCCTTCGAGGAACGTGAGAAACTGATGGAGTTCTACGAACGGGTGTCCGGTTCGCGCATGCATGCCGCGTATTTCCGCGTCGGCGGTGTGCACCAGGACCTGCCGGCGGGACTACTCGAAGATATCGCCCAGTTTTGCGAAACGTTTCCGAAGGTGATCGCAAACATCGAGGGACTGCTCACCGAGAACCGGATATTCAAACAGCGCAATGTCGACGTGGGCATTGTGCCGGCGGACGATGCGATGGATTGGGGATTCTCAGGCGTCATGCTGCGTGGATCGGGTGTGCCTTGGGATCTGCGCAAATCGCAACCCTATGACGGGTACGAGCATTTTGATTTCGATATCCCGGTCGGGAAAAACGGCGACTGCTACGATCGATATCTGTGCAGGATCGAAGAAATGCGCCAGAGCGTGCGCATCATCGAGCAATGCCTGACGGACATGCCTGGCGGGCCGATTGCTACAAAAAACAACAAGGTCGTACCGCCCACCAGGGGTGAAATGAAGAACTCGATGGAAGCGCTGATCCATCACTTCAAACTCTAGTTTTTTTTTATTGATTTGGCTTCGTGCGAGATCTACACCGCGGTCGAGGCCCCAAAGGGGGAGTTCGGTGTCTATCTCGTTGCCGACGGAACCAACCAACCGTATCGCTGCAAAATTCGCGCACCCGGCTACGCCCATCTCCAAGCCCTGGATTATATGTGCAAGGGTCACATGCTCGCCGATACCGTCGCCATTATCGGCAGCCAGGATATCGTCTTCGGGGAGATCGACCGATGATCGTTCAAAAAACCGCGCCGCCCGAGCAGCAACCGGCAACGTTCGAGTTTTCCGCGGAGAATCTGGAAAAAGCGAAGTCGATTGTTGCCCGGTATCCGGAGGGACGTCAGGCCAGCGCGATCATGCCGTTGTTCGACCTCGCCCAGCGGCAGCACGACGGTTGGTTGCCGACAGCAGCCATGGACTATGTGGCGAAAATGCTCGATGTGCCGCGTATGCGCGCCTACGAAGTCGCGACGTTTTACTCGATGTATAACCTCGCACCGATCGGCAAGCACTTGGTTCGTATTTGCACAACGACACCTTGCGAACTTCGTGGCAGTACGGAGGTCGTCGAGAGCTGCAAGGCCGCGCTTGGAATCAGCCTCAATCAGACGACGGCGGACGGATTGTTTACCCTTCGCGAAGCCGAGTGCCTCGGTGCCTGCGTCAATGCGCCGGTGGTTTGGATCGACGACGACTATTATGAAGATGTCGACGCCGACGCGGTGCGCAAGATCATCGAAGCGTTCCGCAGTGGAGACACGCCGCCAGCGGGATCCCAAAAAGGCCGCCAAACGT
>CAYGKG010000044.1:13699-22741 GCA_964350495.1 uncultured Alphaproteobacteria bacterium | reverse complement strand
GTTATAGATGCCGCCCTTGCCGTTCTCGTCGCCCGGATACCAGTTCTGCACGGTCGAATACTTGATTTCGGCGTCGTCCAACGCCACCAGTTCGACGACCGCGGCATGGAGCTGGTGTTCGTCGCGCATCGGCGCGGTACAGCCTTCGAGGTAGCTGACGTAGGAGCCCTTGTCGGCAATGATGAGCGTGCGTTCGAACTGGCCGGTCTGGGCCGCATTGATGCGGAAGTAGGTCGACAGTTCCATCGGGCAGCGCACCCCTTCGGGCACGTAGACAAAAGAGCCGTCGGTGAAGACCGCCGAGTTCAGGGTTGCGTAAAAATTGTCGGATACCGGTACGACGCTGCCGAGGTACTTTTTCACCAACTCGGGGTGCTTTTGCACCGCTTCGGAGATCGGGCAGAAGATGACGCCGTGTTTGCTGAGTTCTTCTTTGAAGGTCGTCGCCACCGACACGCTGTCGAAGACGGCATCGACCGCGACGCCGGCCAGCATCATTTGTTCCTGTAGCGGGATCCCGAGCTTGTTGTAGGTCTCAAGCAGCTTGGGATCGACCTCGTCGAGGCTGTTCAGCTTTTCGGCCTGCTTGGGCGCCGAGTAGTAGTAGGAGTCCTGGTAATCGATCGGCGGGAAGGACACCTTGGCCCAGGTCGGCTCCGCATCGCTTTGCGTCAGCCATTGGCGATAGGCCTTTAGGCGCCACTGGAGCAGCCAATCGGGCTCTTCCTTCTTGGCCGAAATGAAATGGATCGTGCTTTCATCGAGTCCCTTGGGCGCGGTGTCGGACTCGATATCGGTAATGAAGCCGTACTTGTAGCGCTCGGTGGTGGCGGCGCCGATGGTTTCGCTTTCGCTGAGATTGGTCATGAATGGCGTCCGATCAGGCGTTAAGGCTGGTGACGGGGGCCGCGGCGACCGGTGGTGGCGGCGCCGGTTCGAGCACGTCGGCCAGGGTGAGATTGTCGAGCACACCACGAATCGCCGCCGAAACGACGTTCCAGCGCCCGGCGATGGCGCAGTGATTCTCGTGCTCGCAGGTGTTGCCGCCGCTATCGAGGCAATCGGTCAGGGCGAGTTCGCCTTCGAATGCGCCCAATACCTCGGAAAGGCGGATGGTGTCGGGTGTCCGATCGAGGCGGTAGCCGCCATAGCGCCCGCGCTCGGCCGCGACGATGCCCACTTCGGTAAGGCGGTGAAGCAGCTTGCTGACGGTCGGCGCCGGCAGACCGGTCGCCAGGGCCACGTCGGCGGTGTTCCGGTTGCCCTCGGGCTGGCGGGCCATGTGGTGCAAAACCACCACGGCGTAGTCTGTCATGCGGCTCAGTCGAAGCATCGGCCAATCCTGAATTATCTAATCCTGATTAGATTAGTCTAACTTTAATTAGGGCGGAAAATAGGGAGATTCAAGGCCCGGTGCAACCGGTTTTGGCGGCCAAGGCGCCATTTTTCGGCACCAATCTTCCCCTGACGCCCGCGACCCGTCATAAGACCGGCATGGCTCTCCGTGACGGGCAGCCGGTAGGCAATCCGCCGCCGCGCCAGCCCATGCTCAATCTGCCCCCCGCCGTTTTGGCGCTGAGCGGCGCGAACCTGGTCGTCCACCTCGCGATGCTGCTCCTACCGCTCGATACGATTGGCAGGATTCTCGTCCACCTCGCTTTTATCCCGGTCCGGTATAGCGTCGAGGGCCTCGGCGGCTGGCCAGCCTGGGTCGGCCCCCTTACCTACCAATTTCTGCACGGTGGCTGGCTGCACCTGGGCGTCAACATGGTCATGCTGGCGGCCTTCGGCTCGGCGTTGGAACGGTCCGCCGGAGTAAGGCGGATGCTGTTGATTTACGTCGCCTCGGGCATAGCCGGGGCGTTCGTTCATTTTGCCTTGTTTCCGATCAGCAACATTCCGGTTGTCGGCGCGTCGGGATCGATCAGCGGCCTGTTCGGCGCCGTGCTGTGGTTGATGGCCCGCCCCGACCGTTTCGGCCGTCGCGCGCTCCGCTTTTGGCCGGCAGCGTTGATCTGGGTCGGATTTTCCGTCGCCGTCGGTTTCACCGGCATGCCGGGCGTGGCCGACGGTCAAATCGCTTGGGCCGCCCATGTCGGCGGGTTTCTCGCCGGGATCGCCATCATGATGGCGATGCTGGCGTGGGCGCGCGCCAAGGCGGGTCGATCGTTCCGGCGCTAGACGGCGACCGCCGCCGCGAGGGAGACCGTGCCGAAAGCCGTTACGACGGTCGCGCCGGCGAACCCCAAGCCCACTGCGACAGCATTCTGCCAACGGGCGGATCGGCCCGTGTAGCGGAGGGCGCCACGCCGCACCGCTACGCTGGCGGCCGCGAGCACCGACACGGTGATTGCGGTTCCCACCGACATCGCCAAGGCGCCGGCAATGCCGAGCGCGAACAACCCCTGCGCCGTCGCAAACAACAGGACGATGACCGCGCCGCTGCAAGGCCGGATGCCGACGGCGAGAACCACGGCGGCGGCTTCGCGCCACCCCGCCGATGCAGCCTTCGCCAGCTGACCGTGACCGTGGTCGTGGCCGCCAGGGCCGTGGTGATGGTGGCCATGCCCGTACCCCAGCGCTTCCCTGCCGACACGCCACAGCAACCACAAACCCAGGGCCGCGACGAGCCCGTAGCTGACCGTTTCGAGCACGCCGACCCGGTCGGACGTCGCAAGATTCGACGCGCCAAGGGCGATCGCTAGCACACCGACCAACCCCACCGCCGAAACCGCCTGGAGCAGCGCCGCAAGAACGGCAAGGACCACGCCCCGCCGCACCTTGCCGTCGCCCGCCAAAAGGTAGGAGGCGATCACAACCTTGCCGTGGCCGGGGCCCGCGGCATGAAACACGCCGTAGGCAAACGAAAGCCCGATAAGGACTAACACGGGCCAAGCGCCCCGACCGTCGCGGACCGCGCCCACCGCATCGGCAAGTTCGGTTTGCAACTCGCGCTGCACGCTGCGCACCTCGATCAGGAGACGCTGGATGAAGCCGGGGGCGTCCATCGCGACGGTCGGCTCGGACGCTTGCGCCTCGGCCCCGCCACCACCGCCGAAAGCGCGCAACGAGTCCTGGGCGACCACCGGTGTCGCCACCCCGAGCACCACAAATACGGCCGCTACCACCAGGAGGGCAGAACGCATCAAGCGCCGGTGCACAGGAGTTGCATCAGGGTTGGCCGAACGAGGCCAAAATAGATTGTCCGCTGGGGATCGGGCTGCACGTTGATGAGGCACGGCGGGCGGCTGCCCTTGACCCGAAGCGGGTCAATCACGTCAGGCGTGATTTCGACGTAGAATGTCGGGTCGTAGAGGGAGATATCAAGCGACGTCGTGATCGGATCGACCGGTGACGGCATGGCGACGACGAAGGCGTAGTGGAGGCGATCGTCGGCCAACCAGACTCTGAAGTCGTCCACAGCCTCGATCGTCAGCGGATCGCCGTCGAGCCACACCTTGCTGAAAAACCCGCTCTCCTTGAGGTTCTCGGCACTCAGTGCCGCCAACTTCGATGCCTCTTGGGGATCTAGCACGCCGTCTTGGTTGGCATCGAAATCCGCGGTGGCCATCCCCGTAAAAAACGGATCGAACGTCCAATTGATGCGCAGGCCGGTGATCTTGTCGTCGGTGAAGAGGACTTCGACAAACGCGTCGATCCACACATGGGGATGGGCCGCCGCGGGCGTCGCGCCTAAAAGCAATGACGCGGCCACCCCGTAGGCCGCCAGAATTCGCCTAATCCATAACATCGCGCATTCTTAGACCAGCGCCCTAGGCGTGCGCAATTCACAATGCCGGTGTCAGGCAAGCCGCGAGCGATGACGCCAAGCCGGTCATCAACTGGGCATAGAGTTCCGGTCCAGGGATCAGTTCGGCGCCAAGCGGATCGGCAATCCCGGCGCGGGCGGCCGTGCCTTCGATCACTGTCGCAATGACGTCGGGACGGAACTGCGGTTCGGCAAACACACACACCGCGCCTGTCGCAGCAATCCGTTCGCGGATTTCCAGTAGTCGCCGGGCACCGGGCTTACGATCCGGCGCCACGGTGATCGAACCGACAACCGTAAGTCCCTGGCGACGTTCGAGATACTGGTAGGCGTCGTGGAAGACGACGAACGGGCGGTCGCGGACAGGCGTCAGTAATCGTTCTATTTCCGCGTCGAGGTCGCCAAGTCGAGCCAACGTCCGCGCGGCGTTGTCCTGGTAGATCGTCGCGCGCTCTGGGTCGAGCGAGATCAGCGTGGCGGCAACAGCCGCAACGATAGCCCGAGCATTCGCCGGGTCGAGCCACAGATGGGCATCGATTTGCCCGCCTGTTCGTTGCGCACGGTCATCGTGACGGTCGGCGACATCGCTGTCATGACCGCGGTCGCCGTGGCGTTCCTCGCCGTGACTATGTTCATCTTTATGGCCATGATGTTCTTCGTGGCCGTCTCCTTTGTGACCTTGCTCTTCGTCATGAGCGTGGTCGTGGTCGTGGCCATCAGATTCGAACGCTCCGCCGGTTCGTGCAGGGAGCAGCCGGATTGACGGTTGTTCGGCAAGCGTCAGGACCTGTCGGCCCGCGCGGTCTTGGCGCAGGGGGCGAGCGAGGAAGGTCTCCAGGTCCGGGCCGACCCAGACCACGAGGTCTGCGTCTTGCAACGCCCGGGCATCGGACGGCGCCATAGCGTAGGCGTGGGGCGACGCCCCGCCCCGCAGTAGCAATACAGGATCGCTGACCCCTTGGGTCACAGCAGCGACCAAACTATGTACCGGCGGGATCGAGGCGACGATGCGCGGCGGCTCGGAAGCGTGTGCAGCCGACGCCAGGACTAACAGAGAAAAAACCAGCGCTGTGCGATAACGATGCATGGATAGCCGCCTCGGGATGTTATAGGATAACGAATTCAATGTGATGTTATAGTATAACAAATGTCAAGCCACAGCTTCGAGAAACACGATCACCGGCACTGCATCCGCGACGCTGTACGCGCCGCCGAGGCGCTGTGCGCCGAACGGGGCCTGCGGTTCACGGACCTGCGACGGCGGGTGTTGGAACTGGTGTGGCAAAGCCACCGCCCGGTGGGCGCCTACGATCTGCTCGACCTGATCAAGGCGGAACGCGGCGGCGCCGCCCCGCCGACGGTCTACCGCGCGCTCGATTTTCTGCTGGAAAACGGTCTGATCCATCGGATCGAATCGCTCAACGCCTTCGTTGGCTGCGATCATCCCGATGCGCCCCACAACGCGCAGTTCCTGATCTGTACGTCGTGCCGCCGCGTCGCTGAACTGAGCGACGCGGCGATCGCACGGCGGATTGAGTCGCGGGCGACCGGCGCCGGTTTTCAGCCTGAACGCCAGACGCTCGAAGTCACCGGCACCTGTGACGATTGCGCGCGACCGCCATGAACATCGCGCCTTCTTCGCCTCCCCGCCGCAATAGCGTCCTTGTCGAAGCCCGTGGACTGAGCAAACGTTACGGCGGCCATGCGGTCCTCGAATCCGTCGACATGACGCTGCGGCGCGGGGAACTGACGACGCTGATCGGCCCCAACGGCTCAGGGAAAACGACCTTGGTGCGTTTGCTGCTCGGGTTGGAACGCCCCAGTCAAGGGACCGTTACGGCGGGCGAAGGACTACGGATCGGTTATGTGCCGCAACGCTTGCATGTCGATGAGTCCTTGCCGATCACCGTGCGGCGTTTCCTCGCGTTGGGCGGCGCACGACGGGCCGAAATCGGCGCGGCCCTAGCGGAGGTCGGAGCGGGCCATATCTTGGGAGCGCCGCTGCAAACCATTTCGGGGGGCGAAATGCGGCGCGTGTTGCTTGCGCGCGCCCTCTTGAGGGAACCGGACCTCCTAGTCCTCGATGAGCCCACCGCAGGCGTCGATCTCAACGGCCAAGCCGAGCTCTACGACCTCATCAACACGGTCCGACGCAACAAGAACTGCGCCGTGTTGTTGATTTCGCACGATTTGCACATCGTCATGGCGGCGACCGACCACGTTATCTGCCTCAATCACCATGTTTGTTGCAGCGGCGCGCCGGACGCGGTGAGCGAGCATCCAGAATACCTCGCCCTGTTCGGACCCCGGGCCGCGCGTACCCACGCGGTCTACACCCACGATCACGACCACGCGCACACCGTTGCCGGCGACGTCGTGCCCCTAACGAAAGAATCACAGTGAGCGTATCGCTCGACGATTTTGTCGTCCGCGCGTTGATTGCCGGGGTCGGCGTTGCGTTGGTCGCCGGGCCCCTCGGATGCTTCATCGTGTGGCGGCGGATGGCCTTTTTCGGGGCGACGATGTCGCATGCGGCGCTGCTTGGCGTGTCGTTGGCCTTTTTGCTCAACATCAATGTCACGTTGGGGATTATCGGCGCCTGCACGGCTACGGCGTTGGTCCTCCTGTCGCTGACACGGCTCCGAGTCGTGCCGACCGATACGCTCCTTGGGTTGCTCGCCCATGCCTCTTTGGCATTGGGGCTCGTCGCCATTTCGTTTCAAGAAACGGTACGGATCGACCTCCTCAGCCTGTTGTTCGGCGACATTCTTTCGGTATCGCGCGGCGACCTCGCCTGGATCCTCGGTGGCGGCGCGGTCGCGCTGGCCGCCCTCGGGGCGATCTGGCGGCCGCTCCTGTCGGCGACGGTTCATGAGGAACTGGCCCAGGTCGAAGGAGTCCGGGTTCGATTGGTGCAGGCTGCGTTTGTCCTGGTCATGGCCGTGGTCGTCGCGATTGCGATGAAGATCGTCGGATTGCTTCTCATCATCTCCATGCTGCTGATCCCGCCCGCGGTCGCCCGGCGCTTCGTGTCGACGCCAGAGGCGATGGCGCTCCTCGCGGCGGCGGTCGGCGTGATCGCCGTTTTCGGCGGCATCGAAGCGTCGCTAGCCTGGGATACGCCAGCGGGACCGTCTATTGTCACCGCAGCAACCGGGCTGTTCGTCCTGTCCTTGCCGTTATCCGCCACGATCTGGCGCGCGTTTTTCAAGAAACCGGAGAAGACACACCGCCATGACCACTGACTTTCGCACCGCAGCCGCCGATCTAGTCGACATCCTCGGTCTGAGCGCGCCGCCGCTTGCCATCAGTTTCCATACGACGGCATCGGACGTGGCGCCGTTCGGAGGCACCCATCCCGCACCGACCGAGGGCGGTCGCACCGGCGCCGTTGCCGCAGGCTGCGTCTTTTGGATGAAAGCGACCGAACGCACCTTCGCAACCGACGCCGCCGACCACGCCAACTGCAGTGTGGGATCGCTAACCCATGGCTTTCGCACGTTGGAAGAGGTCGCCGGGAACGAAGACGTTGCCGCACTCGTTGGCGCCGAGTGGGTGTCGCCCGATATGTTCCCGCAGATCCCGACAGTCGGCGAGACCCCGGCACAGGTGGTCTACGGACCGTTGGCCGACGCGCCTGTTGCCCCCGATGTCGTGTTTCTTCGGCTCAACGGCAAACAGGCGATGATGCTGCACGATGCCTGCCCCGACATTCAGTTCGAAGGTAAGCCCCAGTGCCATGTCATCCCTATCGCCAAGGACCAAGGCAAGATCGCCTTGAGTGTCGGATGCATGCTGAGCCGGGTGCGTACCGGCATGTCGAACAACGAAATGACCTGTGCAATCCCGGCAGCGCGGACCGGCGAGGTCATCACCGCGCTCAAGAAAGCGGTGGCGGCGGACCGCCAGGTCGCAGCTTATGCCGCCCAGGACTCCAAGCGTTTCGCCTGACGCGGCGCGAGTGACAGGCGCGGGCGTTCGCCGTGGACACGATCGAGACGCCCACCGGTAAGGTCGCCGCCAACGAGAATTTCCCCGTGGGTTCGTGGCTGCTCCCGCGGGCGCTCCGTCCCCACATCATGGCGTTCTACCGCTTCGCCCGGGGCGCCGACGACATCGCCGACAACCCAGACGTGCCGGCGGATGTGAAACGCGCGCTATTGGACCGCCTCGACGCCGCGTTGCGCGGCGACAGCCCAACCGATCCAACGACCGCTTCCGCCCACCGTATGCGCGAGTCGTTGGCCGCGACCGGCGTGACGCCGCGCCATTGTCACGACCTGCTGGACGCCTTCCGCCAGGATACCTCGACGCGGCGCTACGCGGACTGGGACGGGCTGATGGCGTATTGCACCCGTTCGGCCAATCCGGTGGGACGCTACCTCCTTGATCTGCACGGCGAGTCACCAGCGCATTACGCCGTGTCGGACCCATTGTGCAGCGCGCTCCAGATCATCAATCACCTACAGGATGCCCAGGACGACCTGCGGCGTTTGGACCGGGCCTATGTGCCCGAGTCGTGGCTTGCAGCGGCGGGGACCGACGTCCGTGCGCTCGACGCGGACCGAAGCAGCCCAGCATTGCGCGGGGTCATCGATCGCTGCCTCGATGGGGTCGATGCGCTGTTGGTGCAGGCTGCACCGTTGCCGACGATGCTACGCAACCGTCGCCTAGCCCTCGAATCGGCGGCCATTCTATCAGTGGCGCAGGATCTTGCCGCGACGCTGCGCCGGCGAGACCCCCTTGCCGGGCGCGTCATACAGTCGCGTGCGGCCTTTGTCGCCCATGCCGCCCGCGGTGTCCTGGGTACGTTAATCCGTCGCGCTGTGTCGCGCCGTCCGTCGGGCCATACCGCGGCCGGTCACCGATGACCGCTGCACCCATCGACGTCGACCGCGCCAACGACCATGTCCGCGCGGTGGTCGACGGTTCCGGGACATCGTTCGGTTGGACCATGCGAGTCCTCCCCGAGGAACAACGGCGCGCGATGTACGCGATCTACGCGTTCTGCCGCGAGGTCGACGACATCGCCGACGAACCCGGCGATGCGGTCACCAAAGTGAATGCGTTGGCGGCATGGCGTACCGAGATCGACGCGGTCTATGCCGGGTCGGCGCGACGGCCGACAGCGGTTGCATTGGCCGCTGCGCTTCACCGTTTCGCCCTGCCGAAGGATGCCTTCGAAGCGGTGATCGACGGTATGGCGATGGATCTGCAAGGCGTTATGCGCGCGCCCTCGGAAGCGACGCTTCAACAATACTGCGCACGGGTCG
>CAYGKG010000044.1:0-13599 GCA_964350495.1 uncultured Alphaproteobacteria bacterium | reverse complement strand
GGGCGCGCCAACGCTTTGCCGAGAGTTCGGCGCTGGTCGCGCGCGGCGACGCTAAGCGCCTGAAACCCTGCCGGATGATGATCGCCGTCTATGGACGCGTCTTGGACGGGCTGGAGCGGCGCGGCTGGCGCGACCCAACCGCGCCCTACCATTTGCCCCGTCGCACGAAACTCTGGCTCGCGTTGCGCTACGGGATTTCCTGATGGGCCGGGTCCACGTTATTGGCGCCGGCCTTGCCGGCCTAGCGTGTGCGGTTGCGCTGTGCCGGGCCGGGCAGCGCGTGACGCTCTACGAAGCCGCGCCCCAGGGCGGCGGCCGCTGCCGCTCCTATTTCGACGAAACCCTGGGCCGCACCATCGACAACGGCAACCATTTGCTGATGAGCGGCAACAGCGGGGCGCTTGAATACCTGGACACCATCGGTGCATCGGACACGCTGAAGAGTCCGCCGAGCGCCGAATTCCCGTTTGTCGACCTCGCCACGGATGAGCGGTGGGTCATCCGGCCCGGCGCCAGTCCCCTGCCCTGGTGGTTGTTGCTGCCGTCCCGGCGGGTACCTGGAACACGTCTCGCCGACTATGCCAGCGGCATCGGTCTGCTGCGGGCCACGTCCGACGCAACCGTGACCGATGTGTTCGATCCCGCAAGCGCACTCTACGAGCGATTTTGGGAACCCCTCGCGGTTGCCGCGCTGAATTGCGCGCCGGCGGTCGGCGCCGCAGCGTTGCTCCGGCCGGTCCTGTTGCGCACGTTCGGCCGGGGGGCCGCCGCGTGCCGCCCCTTGGTGGCCGCCGGCGGGCTCTCGCAGACCTTCGTCGATCCGGCCATCCGCTCCATTGAATCGCAGGGCGGCGCAGTGCGGTTCGGTGAAACGTTGCGCGCCATCGCATGGCGCGGCGACGCTCCCGCGACGCTTAATTTCGATTCGGGACCCGTCGCATTCGACGGTCACGACCGCCTTGTCCTCGCGGTCCCGCCCACCGCGGCGTTGCGGTTGCTCCCCGATTTGACGGTTCCGGTGGGATCGAGCGCCATCGTGAACGCCCACCTACGGTTCGACGATCCCGTCGCGTGGCCGTGGCGCGCGCCGATGGTCGGACTGATCGGCGGCACCGCACAGTGGCTGTTTCACCGCGGCGACGTCGTCAGCATCACCGTGAGCGGTGCCGACACCTTGGCCGAACGACCGGCCGACGAGATTGCCGCCATCCTATGGCGCGACGTCGCCCGTGCGTTGGGCCGATCCGAGGCAACGTCCCCGATGGCGCGCATTGTGAAGGAAAAGCGGGCGACGTTTCTGCAAACCCCAGCGCAGGTTGCCCGGCGGCCCGGTACGCGGACCCGCTGGCCGCGAGTCTATTTGGCCGGCGACTGGACCGCGACCGGACTACCCGCGACGATCGAAGGGGCTATTCTGAGTGGGAATCGCGGGGCCATTGCCGCGATGACCGCGCCGTGATCTAGGCGCGGGCTGGAGCCTCAAGGGTCTCGTTATAACCCAAAGCCTGGAGAACCGTCGCCACGATCTGGGGCGCGTTGAGGCCGGCAAGATCGTATTGCTTTTCGGGCTTGTCGTGATCGATGAAGAAATCCGGCAAGCACATCGGGCGGAATTTGACGCCCGATTCCAATAGCCCCTCGCGCGCCAGAAAATGCGTCACCAGGGTCGCAAATCCGCCCATCGAACCGTCCTCGACGGTAATCAGGACTTCGTGCTCGGCGGCGAGGCGGCGCGCGATGCTTTCGTCGAAAGGTTTGGCAAAGCGCGCATCCACGACCGTCGTCGACAGACCGCGGGCCGCAAGAATGTCGGCGGCTTTGAGCGATTCATGGAGCCGCGTGCCGTAGGACATGATGGCGACCTTGGTACCCTCGCGCACCACGCGGGCCTTACCGATCTCCAGCGGGGTTCCCTTGGCCGGGAGCGCGACGCCCACCGACTCGCCGCGCGGATAGCGAATCGCGCTGGGCCCGTCGTCGATCTGTGCGGCAGTCGCGACCATGTGCATCAGTTCGGCTTCGTCGCTGGGTGCCATCAAAACGAACCCAGGCAGACTGCCGAGGAAAGCAATGTCGTAGGAGCCCTGGTGGGTTACGCCGTCGGCTCCAACCATGCCGGCCCGATCCATCGCAAAGCGCACGGGCAAGCGTTGGATCGCCACATCGTGCACGACCTGATCGTAGGCGCGCTGCAGGAAGGTCGAATAGATCGTCGCAAAGGGTTTCAGGCCGTCGGCAGCCATGCCGGCGCAGAACGTGACGCCGTGCTGTTCGGCGATGCCGACGTCGAAGGCGCGGTTGGGAAAACGTTCGGCGAATTTATCGATTCCCGTGCCGGTCGGCATGGCGGCGGTCACTGCGACAATGCGCTCGTCCTGTTCGGCTTCGGCGATGAGCGCTTGGGCATAAACGTTGGTGTAGGTCGGAGCGCCGGGGGCGGCCTTGACCTGTTTGCCGGTGACGACGTCGAACTTCGAAACGCCGTGATACTTGTCGGCGGCATTCTCGGCCGGGTCGTACCCCTTGCCCTTTTGGGTGACGACATGGACCAGGATCGGCCCCTCGCCCCGCGAGTCCTTTGCGTTGCGCAGGACCGGCAGCAGATGGTCGAGGTTGTGCCCATCGATCGGCCCGACGTAGTAGAAGCCGAGTTCCTCGAACAACGTCCCGCCGGTGAGCATGCCGCGCGCATATTCTTCGGCGCGCCGGGCAGCTTTTTCGAACGGGCGGGGGAATTTCTTCGCAAGCAACCGGCCCAGGTGCCGCATCGAGCGGTAGGGTTTGGCGGAGATTAGACGCGCAAGGTAGGCGCTCATCGCGCCGACGGGCGGCGCAATCGACATGTCGTTATCGTTGAGGATGACGATCATGCGGCTCTTGGTGGCGCCGGCGTTGTTCATCGCCTCATAGGCCATGCCGGCGCTCATCGCGCCGTCGCCGATCACGGCGACCACATTGTTGTCGGCCCCGCGCAAATCGCGCGCAACCGCGAAGCCGAGGCCCGCGGAGATCGATGTCGAGCTGTGCGCCGCGCCGAAGGGGTCGTATTCGCTCTCGCGCCGACTGGTGAAGCCCGAGAGGCCGCCACCCTGGCGCAGGCTGCGCATCCGGTCGCGGCGACCGGTCAAAATCTTGTGGGGATAGGCTTGATGCCCGACATCCCACAGAATTTTGTCATCCGGTGTTTCGAAGACGTAGTGGAGCGCCACGGTCAGTTCCACGACGCCAAGGCCGGCGCCCAGATGCCCGCCGGTGTTCGACACGGCGTCGATCATTTCCTGGCGGAGTTCGTCGGCAAGCTGGCGTAACTGCGATTCCGGCAGCCGACGCAAATCGGCCGGCAATGCGACCGTATCCAGGAGAGGCGTCTTACTATCGTTCTGGGTCACCGTAGTCCTTCTTGCCTGGCCGGACGGTACATCGCGCGTTCTGCGTTGCCGCGCCGCCCAATCCTGCCTGCGCGTCGCCGACCAAGCCCCAAATACCTAGACCGCCGGGCGGTCTCAGTCGAGGAGAATTCCCTTTTTCTATCATAGGTTAACCAACCCCCGGCCCTAGATGGGAGCCCATACCGACCCGGATCTACCGGCGATCGGTGGGGAGAATGCGGGATTATTCTGCGGCCTCGGCGCGTTATGGTCTGACTGTACCGGGGATTTCTCCCCTTGGAAGCCCGAGGACGCCATACCGCGATGCGCACGCCAATCAAAGAATATGCCTCCCGCGCCCTCTGCTGGGCGGTCGTCGGTATCGGCGCCTTCCTCCTCGCACCCCTCGTTGGCCTTGCTGCCGAACACCGGCGCGACGCGGCGAGCGGCGGCGACACCACCCGCACGATCGCAACGCGCAACGCCTTTTCGTCGCCGGCGCGCAACCTGCCGCCGCAGTGGCGCCAACGGTTCTTCGACGGCAACAAGATCTTCAACGCGGTTTGGGTTGCCCCGCCAAACGCCGATACACCGTTTGTCGGGCTTGGGCCCACGTTCAACGCATCGTCCTGCGCCGACTGCCATGCCCGCGACGGCCGCGGCGCCCCGCCGCAAAGCCCCGATGAACCGATGCTGGGCATGCTGGTGCGCGTTAGTATTGCCGGGACAGATTCGACCGGCGGCGCACTGGCCCATCCCGCACTTGGCCTGCAAATCAACAGTCGCGCCGTCTCCGGGGTTCAGACCGAAGGGCGAGTCGATCTGACCTACGTCGAGGTCCCCGGGCAGTACGGCGACGGGATAGCGTTTTCGTTGCGCGCGCCACGCTATGCTTACGCACCGTCTGGCATGACGGTGGGGAACGCCGACTTGCTTCTGTCGCCGCGAGTTGCCCCGGCCGTTTTTGGTTTGGGTCTGTTGGCGGCGATCGCCGAGGACGACATCGCGAGTCGGGCCGACCCGGACGATGTGGACGGCGACGGCATTTCGGGACGGGCGAATCGCGTGTGGGATGCGGCAGCGGGCGCGGCACGGCTTGGCCGGTTCGGCTGGAAGGCCAATAGCGCGAGCCTGCGCGATCAGAACGCCGCCGCTTTGCTTGGCGACATGGGGATCACTTCCGATGTCTTTCCGGATGAAAACTGCCCGCCCGTACAAGTGGCGTGCGTCGCCGCGGCGGCAAACGGCAAGGGTGTCGAGGCTAGCGGTAACCTTCTCGACGACCTGACGTTCTACATGGAAAGCGTCGCGGTTCCGGCACGACGCCGGATCGACGACCCGGCGGTGGTGCGGGGCGAGGCACTATTCGAGCAAATCGGTTGCAGCGCCTGCCACACGCCGCGCCTGACAACCGGCGACCACCCCAATCCCGTCGTCGCGCACCAGACCATCCAACCGTTCACCGACCTGCTGTTGCACGATATGGGCGACGGCCTCGCCGACGGCCGGCCCGATTTTCTCGCCAGCGGACGCGAGTGGCGGACGCCGCCGCTATGGGGGCTGGGTCTGATCGAAACGGTCAACGGTCACGAGTTTCTACTGCATGACGGTCGCGCGCGCGGGGTTGCCGAAGCCATCCTATGGCACGGCGGCGAAGCCGAAGCGGCGCGCGAACGCTTTCGCACCCTCCCGGCGGACCGCCGCATGGACTTGCTGACGTTCCTGCGTTCGCTTTAGAGACGGTTGCACGGCGGGTCGCGATGGGATGTTATCGCCCCTCGCCGAGTAGGAGTTAGCCGTGGCGTTAGATGCCGAGACTTTCAATCAGTTGCGCGACAACGTGCGCCGCTTTGTGCGCGAACGCCTAACGCCGCATGAAGCGCAAGTCGGCGAGACCAACGAAATTCCTGCGGCGGTACTGGACGAGATGCGCACCATCGGGCTCTACGGTTTGACCATTCCGCCCGCCTTCGGCGGACTTGGACTCAATACCGAAGAGGAGGTTCAGATCGCATTCGAGCTGGGCTGGACATCGCCTGCGTTCCGTTCAGCATTCGGCACCAACGTCGGCATCGGTTCGCAAGGCATCGTCTTGGACGGGACCGACGCCCAGCGCGAGAACTACTTGCCGCGCTTGGCGAGCGGCGAGATCACCAGCTCCTTCGCCCTGACCGAACCCGATTCAGGATCGGACGCCGGTGCGCTGCGTACCACCGCACGGCGCGACGGCGACGACTACGTCATCGACGGGACCAAACGATTCATCACCAACGCACCGCGCGCCGGCCTCTTTACATTGATGGCGCGGACCAACCCGGACGAAAAAGGCGCTCGCGGCGTGTCAGCGTTTCTGGTCGAGGCACCCCGCCCCGGTTTGAGCATCGGCAAACCGGACCGCAAGATGGGGCAGCACGGGAGCCTTACCGCCGACGTGATCTTCGACAACTGCCGGGTACCCGCGAGCGCGCTGCTGGGCGGCGTCGAAGGCCAAGGATTCAAGACCGCGATGAAGGTGCTCGACCGTGGACGATTGCACATCGCTGCCGTGGCGAGCGGTATCGCGGAACGGCTTATCCACGATTCGACACACTACGCGATGGAACGCCAACAGTTCGGCAAACCGATCGGCGAGTTTCAACTGATCCAGGCGATGCTGGCCGACAGCCGCACCGAAAGTTACGCAGCACGCACGATGATCATGGACGCGGCGCGGCGGCGCGATCTGGGCGAGGACGTCACCGAGGAAATCGCCTGCTGCAAACTCTACGCGAGCGAAATGGTCGGCCGTGTCGCCGACCGCGCGGTCCAAGTTCACGGCGGATCGGGTTATATCGCCGACCATGGGATCGAGCGTTTCTACCGCGACGTGCGCCTGTTCCGTCTATACGAGGGCACCAGCGAAATTCAGCGAATCATCATCGCCCGGAGCATGATTAAGCGGGCCAGCGCCTAGGCGCCCATCAGTCCGTTGGGATCGGTCAAACGGAAACGCTTGCCGTAGTCCTTTTCGTAATCGACGAGTTGGGTGAGCTTGCCGGGCTTGCCCGCGAGCATTTCCGTCAGTTCCGCAGTTGTGTAAGCGTCGGTGAGGAACGCAAAGGTGGCTCCGGGACGGCGGGCCGGGAACCGGCTTGAATGCCACGTCCCCTTCCACATCATCACCCCCTGGGTACCGTCGATATAGAACGCGCGGTAGTCGCGCACAGTCGGTATTGCCGTCGGGCCGGGATCGGTCGGCGCCGCGAACACCGTCACCGACGCGTCATTGTTCAGCGGGATGAACGACTGGGTCACGGTGAAGTGCCGTTCGACCACGGAGAATTCCAAGACCGGTTGATAGTCGAAATTAGCGAAATGGAGCTCCGTCTTGCCGTCGATCTCGAAGTCGACCCCCCAGGTTGTCGCGTTGCCGCCCTGGAACAGCGGCGGATCGTTGCGGGCGCCGATGACTTGACCAAAGGGCGCGAAGGCTTCCGGCGTGAGCGGCTCAATCGGAATGTCAACGAGATCGATCATGGTTCCTCCGGTTACAACAAACCGGCCTCGCGGGCCGGACGTTGGATGAGGTCGTAGAAGCGCGACAGTTGGTGCGAATACCCGACCGCCGAACGGCCGACAATGTTGATCATACCCGCCATACCGCACAGGATGAAAAGATGCCGCACGGCGAGAAAGAACTGCAGGTGCTCGCGTTCCTCTGAGCTGAGGGGGCGCACGGCGTCGTAGCCCGCCATGAATGCGACGTTGATGTCGGGCGCGACGTCCAGGTAGTCGTTACGCCAAACGAAATGCATCAGTTCCTTGGCAAAAAAGTCAGCACCGCAATTGTCCCAATCAAGAAAGGTCAAACGCCCGCCCGCGCCGAGGAAGACGTTGTGGGTGTGGATGTCGCCGTGGCACGCGCCGTAGGGCAGCGCGAGATCGGCAAGCCGCGCGGATGCCCGGTCGATCAAGTCGGCGTAAAGCCGACCCGCCACCGAATCCGAACCGACCATCGCCATCAGCGCGGACCGGTGGCGCGCCATGAATGCCGAGCTGTCGACCGCGACCGGCGCGGGCGGTTGGAACGCCATTGCAACGCTATGCATCCGGGCAACGACCCCGCCCAGGCGACAGGCGTCTTCGGCGTCGCCATGACGGGCCATCGGCGCGCCGTCGGCCCAAGTAAAGAGCGACAGATAACGTGGCCCCTCCGGCGCGATGACGGTGACAAAATCCGCGCCGGTGCGTGTCGCCAAGGGGACGCTGGCTTCAAGGCCGTAGCCCGCGTGAAAACGGATCAGCGCCATTTCGTAGCGAACCTGATCCTCGGTCCGAAACCGGTGGCGCAGGACACGTGCGGCAAAGCGTTCGTTGCCCACCCGCACCAGATACACCTCGTTGACACCGCGTGACAGCAGTTCGGCATAGACCGGACCGCCAAGATCGTATTCGGTTCCAATAACCGCGGCCACGGCATCCGCGCGCAGAATACTGTGGGTGATCGGTATTTCGGGGATCGTCGCCATCGCGCTAGTCTAGCGCGCCGGCGGTGCCGGCCGCGACTCAGCAACGGCGGGAATGAGCATGCCCTACGTCGAAACCGAAAAGGCGCGCCTCTACTACGAACTGCACGGCGAGGCCGGGCCGGTTGTGACCCTCGCCCACGGCGGCGGCGGCAATATGTTGGAGTGGTTTCAGCAGGTACCAGCCCTGCTGGCCGACTACCGCGTCCTGCTGTTCGACCAGCGCGGTTGGGGCCGCTCAACGTGTGCAGTGGCCGATATGCAATTTCCTTACTTCCCGACCGATGCGTTGGCCGTCATGGATGCGGCGGATGTGACACGCACCGCGATCGTGTCCCATGCCATCGGCGGTTGGACCGCCCTGGCCACGGCGATCGCCGCGCCCGATCGGATCGCCTGTATCGTGATGTCGGCGAGCGGTGGCGGCATTCTGTCGGACGGCATCCTGAAGGCGTTCCGGGATGGGCCGGGACGCGCGGTCAGCGAACGCAACAAAATCCAGAACGTCATGACCGCGCCGGATTTCCCCGAACGCGAACCGGCTTTGTATTTCCTGATGCGGCAAATCGGCACGCTGAACCAGGATGTCGGCGCGTTCATGAAACGCTCGCTCGATCCTGCCAACGGCGTCACCGCCGCGCGCCTCGAGAACTACAACGTCCCAACTTTGGTGATCGGCGGGCGCGAGAGCCGAATCATTCCGCCCGATGTCCTGCGCGACGCCAGCGCGCAAATCCCGGGAGCAGAGTTCCAGGAAATCCCTGGGGCGGGCCATGCCCCGCCGTTCGAGCAGCCGGACGCCTTCAACGCGGCGGTGCGCGGGTTCTTGACCCGTCACTTTCCACCAGCGGCTTAGGCCTGGAGGAAGGTCCAGAAATAGCCGTCGGGCGCAGCAAACGAAAAGGACGGGACGCCGAATTCATCCGGGCGGACGGGCGTCACGGCCGAGGCGCCACCCGCAACCACCGTGTCGCGCATCGCCGCGATGTCGGTGACGCGGTAAGTGTAGAGCGAAAACCCGAGGTTGCCCGCCGCGGAATCGGCGACGCGGTTCGCCCCCCCGGTATCGCCGGTGATGCGAAAGACGCGGAGCTTGCCAGACCGCTGCATCCCTGGCGGATCGCCCGGGCGCACATCGTCGAAATCCGATTCCTTGAGGAGTTCGCCGTCGCCCAACGGGACCACGATTGCCGGCATCGAGTCTTTCTTCGCCACGTAGTCGACGTCGTGACGGTGCAGACCCAGGACGTCTTCGTAGAAATCGAGTTTGCCCGCGTCCGCTTCGGCAACACATAGCCCGACTTGGGTGAACTGACTGGCGCGGAATCGGCAGTCATTGTTGAACGCACCGAAATGCGGGATGTCGTGGGCAAATCGCTGGACCAGAACGTGCCGGCTATGGGGCTGGAAGAAAATGAACTCGCGCTTGCAGCGCACCTCGTCCGCAAAGGGGTCGGCGGCGCGGTCGGGGTCCGGGATGGGGTGAAAAACCGGCCCGATCGTGTGGACGGCTTCGCCGCGCGCCTGAAGTGCCGCCGCAAAATTGGCGACCTGCATCACCGCGTTGGTTTTGGCCACCGCCCAACGGTTGCCCGGCGTGCGCAGCGGGATGGTGCCCAGCCCCGGTCCCCGCGGCGTGCCCCATTGCATCAAGCGCACCAAGCCATGATCCGCGTCCTGATGGAGCAAGCGGCAGGCCACCAACGCTGAGTCGACGCCGTAGAGGCGGGCCGCATCGGCCGCCGACAGGGCGCCACGCGGGCCCGCACGGTAGCCAAACAAGGTCCAGTAGCGAATCGCCTCGGCGATATCGGGAACCCCGACGCCGACTTCGTAAACCCCACCCACCACCGCTGGATCGGACATATCTCGTTCTCCTCGCTCAGGTGTCCCCGGAATCCGCCTAGGCGACGATAGCGCCAACCCGGCGTCGTCGGGATCGGAAAATGCTGCTTGCGCCGCACCGACAGGATAAGTTCGGCCTCGGCTTCCTCGAACACCAGGATATCGCATGACCGACGCTTTCATTTGTGACGCCATTCGCACACCAATCGGGCGCTTCGGGGGCGGCCTAGCGCCCGTGCGCACCGACGATCTCGCAGCATTGCCGGTGGCGGAACTCATGCGGCGCAACCCGAGCGTGGACTGGGAACGCATCGACGACGTCTTGTTCGGGTGTGCGAATCAATCGGGCGAGGATAATCGTAACGTCGCGCGCATGGCGTTGTTGCTCGCGGGACTACCGGATCGGATCGCCGGCGCGACGATCAACCGACTATGCGGTTCCGGGCTCGACGCGACCGGCACGATGGCGCGCGGGATCCGGAGTGGCGATATCGACATGGGGATTGTTGGCGGGGTCGAGAGTATGACCCGTGCGCCCTTCGTGATGGCCAAGGCCGATGCGCCGTTCTCGCGAAAAGCGGAGATATTCGATACGACGCTGGGCTGGCGCTTCGTCAATCCGAAGATGAAGGAGACGCACGGCGTCGATTCGATGGGTGAGACAGCAGAGAACGTGGCCGAGGAATTCCAGATTTCGCGCGCCGACCAAGATGCCTTCGCACTCCGGAGTCAACAGCGCGCGGGCGCCGCGATGTCTTCGGGGGTTCTTGCCGATGAGATCGTGGCGGTTTCAATTCCCCAACGCAGCGGCGATTCGATCGAGGTCGACCGCGACGAACACGCCCGGCCCGACGTCACGCTCGACGGCTTGGCCAAACTCAAGCCGGTATTCCGCAAGGACGGGTCGGTGACTGCCGGCAACGCGTCGGGCATCAACGACGGCGCGGCAGCCATGATCGTCGCCAGCGAAAGGGCGGCCCGCGACAACGGTCTTGAACCAAAAGCCCGGGTTGTCGCCATGGCGACCGCAGGCGTCGCCCCCCGGATCATGGGGTTCGGCCCGGCGCCCGCGACCCGAAAGGTATTGGCGCGCGCCGGTCTCGACATCGGCGACATGGATGTGGTGGAACTCAACGAGGCATTTGCCAGCCAAGCGCTTGCGGTCCTCCGCGATCTCGGCTTGCCGGACGACGCCGAACACGTGAACCCGAACGGCGGCGCAATCGCGTTGGGTCACCCGCTAGGCATGAGCGGCGTGCGCATGGCGTTAACGGCGACCCGCGAGTTGCATCGGCGCGGCGGCAAGTACGCGCTGTGCACGATGTGCATCGGGGTCGGCCAAGGTATCGCGCTGGTGCTTGAGCGCGTCTGAACGGTATCGAACGCCTGACGGTGGCTGCGCGACCCCCCGGCCGTATCGGCAACCGGGCAGGATCGCGACCTAGTAGTTCGCGCGGTCGTCGACGCCGTGGCCACGTTTGGGGACGAGAAACGACCGCTCGTAGGTCATGAAGACGGTGCCGTCGTCTTTCATCCCGGTGGTTTTGATCGTGACGATCCCTTGCGTCGGCCGCGACTTGGACTCGCGCTTGCTCAGCACTTCGCTCTCGGCATAGAGCGTGTCGCCGGCGAAGACCGGGGAACTCAGCTTGATTTTGTCCCAACCCAAATTGGCGATGGCCTTTTGAGAGGTGTCGCTGACGCTCATGCCCGCAACGATGGCAAGGGTCAGTGCGGAGTTGACCAGCGGTTTTCCGAACTCGCTCTTGCGCGCATAGGCATAGTCGAAATGGACAGGGTGAGTGTTCATGGTGAGGTTGGTGAACCAAATATTGTCGGTCTCGGTGATTGTCCGGCCCGGCCGATGCTCGTAGACGTCGCCCACTTCGAAATCCTCGTAGTACCGGCCGAGGTCCTCGCGGTAGCGCTGGGGGCCAACTTCTTTTCTTCCGTACATTAAGCGTCTCCTGGTTGATCGACTTGCGTTGCGCCGTCGCGCCGGCGGTTGAGCGTTTTGAACACTGCCGACGCCGTCAGTAGCGACCTCGGCCCGGCGATAAGCGTGGTTTCGGCAAAAACAAGATTTCGGGTCTCACGCGTGATCGCAGGCCGCGCTTCGACCCAGTCGCCAGACTTGGCGGGAGCCAAATACTCCATCACCAACCGGATTGTCACGGTCAGGCGGCCAAAATCCCGCGAGGGAAACTGGCCTAAGACGATATCCGCAAACGTCGCGAGCATCCCGCCGTGCGACACACCGCCTATGTTCAGGTGTTTGGGCTGAACTCGAAAGCCATAGAGATTGCCGTTGTCGTCGTCGCGTTGGAACACCGGCCCCACCAGCACCCCGAACGCCGAACGCTTCTCGAGCAAATAGAATCCTGGAGGCGGATCGATGCCTGCCGTGTCCCGATTATGGTCGTCGCCCTGCCCGTCCATTGCGATTAGGGCGCATTCCCAAATATCCGATGACGGACAATGTCCCCGGGCTTAATCCCGTATCGGTCGGCAACGCCGGCATTGGTTTCGAGCACCGCCAATACCGGTTCCGGCGAGGCGATCCCTTCTTCGGAGTGTGGAACGGTCCGCTTGGCGATCTTGACGATCCGTCCGTCAGCCTTGATGAAAAACATATCCAATGGGATCAGCGTGTTGCGCATCCAAAACGACACCGGCTGTTCGCGCTTGAAATCGAACAACATGCCGGCGTTCGGCGCTAGGTGTTCGCGGTGCATCAAACCGCGCGCGCGCGTCTCGTTGTCGTCGGCGATTTCGACCGCGAAGGTCACCGGTCCGGATGCCGCGACGACGACCACTTCCCGGCTCGTCAGGCGATCATCGGCCGCATCGCCCGTCAATTCCTGTCCCGCCAGCGACACCGCAAGGCCGAGGATCAAAATAATGACAATATAGAGCAGCGGTCGTTTCAGGCCCTCGAAGTCGAATCCCTTGGACACGTCGGCGCTCTCCGGAAAGACGTTCTCAATCGCAGCACACCCCATTATAGTGGCCGGATCAAGCGGGGGGAGCCTAAGGCTGAGAGGTTCCGCTGGAACGACCCCTCGAACCTGATCCGGTTAGTACCGGCGAAGGGACGCGCTATGACAACTGCACTCGGCGGCGGCGACGTTGGCGATTCAATCGATATTCGGGTCGAAGGGCTTTCGCTCCATTTCGGCGGCATTGCGCTGTTTGAGCGGCTGACCGCGACCTTTCCGGCAGGACAGACCAGTTGCCTCCTGGGGCCGAGCGGCGTCGGCAAAAGCACGCTGTTGCGGGCGATGGCCGGATTGGCGGCGCCGAGCGCCGGGCTAATCATCGGCGGCGACGGCCTACCGCTGGTCGGGCGGGCGGCCTATATGGATCAATCCGACCTGCTGCTGCCGTGGTTGAGCGCCCGCGCCAACGTCACCTTGGGCGCGCGCTTGCGCGGCGAACGGCCCAATGCCGCCGCAGCCGACGAAATTCTGGCGCTCGTCGGCCTGCGGGGCCACGAAGCAAAAAGGCCCGCCGCACTGTCTGGGGGAATGCGCCAACGGGTCGCTCTGGCCCGCACCCTAATGGAAGACCGTCCGGTCGTTTTCATGGACGAACCGTTTTCAGCAGTGGACGCCCTTACCCGGTTTCGTCTGCAAGACCTCGCGAGCACGGTCCTGCACGGACGGACCGTGGTCTTGGTAACCCACGATCCGCAGGAGGCGCTTCGGCTCGGGCACCGTCTTTTTGTCCTATCGGGGTCCCCCGCGCGGATCGACGAATCGCCGGTGCCCCAGCCGAAGCGCCTCCTGCGGATCGTGGGGTACCAAGACCACGGTCCGTCCGGGCAGGCCCGTGCGGGCGAGGGCTGGGCGGGGGGCGCGGGGGTGGGCGTACGGGGCGGG
>CAYGKG010000043.1:0-24113 GCA_964350495.1 uncultured Alphaproteobacteria bacterium | reverse complement strand
CCGCCGCATCTGCAGGGGGCGCCGAGTGGCTTACGGCGCCCGCGTGGACAGCGTGATTACGCGACCCCGTAACGTGGGTGCGACTCCCACCCCCTCCGCCAGCTATCCCTGCAGGTCCGGGCTGCCGAGAAAACGCGGTGGAGAACTCCGGCGGCGCAGTCGCCGATACCATAAGCAAAAGTACCATTTAGACTAAGTCTCGAGGTTGAGTATGAGCACCAGCGAACAAGTCGACTGGGAAATCCCGATTGAGGCGCGGCCGCGTCCGGAGGACCACGGGTTCGATCTCGAACGGGCGTTGTCGGCGGCTGTGTTCATTCGCTCACAGGTGCCCGAGGATGCGTTTACTGCCCAGGTTCTTGGCACCGAACGGGCCGGTAATGGCGTCTTGATCAGCGATTCGGGGTTGATCGTCACGATCGGCTACCTGGTGACCGAGGCTGAATCGGTGTGGCTCGTTGCCAATAACGGGCAAACGATCCAAGGCGACGTTGTTGGCTACGATCATGACACAGGGCTGGGGTTGGTCCAGGCGTTGGGTCGGCTTGCGATCCGGCCCATGGAAATCGGGTCTTCGTCCGACGTTCGCGTGGACGACGTCGCGATTCTCGCCGCGGGCGGGGGCCGCCGTCACGCCCTCACGACGCGGGTTGTCGACAAACGGGAATTCGCGGGCTCGTGGGAATACTTGCTGGATGAGGCCATCTTCACGACACCGGTTCATCCCAACTGGGGCGGTACCGGGCTGGTGGATCGCAACGGCAGGCTGGTCGGCATCGGATCGTTGTTTATCCAGGGCGCAGGCCAGAGCGGCGTCGACGGCAACATGATCGTGCCCATCGATGTGCTGAAACCGATTCTCGATCCGCTCGTCAAGACCGGCCATACCGGTCGCGTGCCGCGGCCATGGCTCGGTCTCTATGCAGCGGAAAACGACGAAACGATCGTCGTCGCGGGTATGGCGAGCGCAGGACCGGCGAGCCAAGGCGGCGTCATGATCGGCGACGAGATTCTCAAGGTCGCCGGTGTGCCGGTCGCCGGGTTGTCCGACTTTTATCGACACGTTTGGAAACTGGGTGCCGCGGGCGTCGAGGTGCCGCTGACGGTCCGACGCGAAGAGCACGGCGTGCTAGACCTTGCGCTCCACTCGGCCGATCGCGCCGACTTCTTGCGAAAGCCCCGGCTCCATGCCTAACGATGCATCCGGAGCAGCGTGATGACGGCTATCGAGGTATCGGCTAACCGCGACTTTCGCGTGATCGGTCTGGTGTCGAGCGGGCACTTCTTTAGTCATTTCTACTTCCTGGTTTTGCCACCGCTGTTTCCGCTGCTTAAGGAAGAATTCGGCGTCAGCTACGCTTCGCTCGGTTTACTCCTCACGGCCGCAAGTCTTGCAACAGGCCTATTCCAGACGCCAGTCGGTTTTCTCGTCGATCGGATTGGTGCACGTTGGATTTTGCTCGGCGGTCTGTTGCTCCATAGTTTGGCGATCACCGCGATTGGATTCACGTCGTCCTATTGGGCCATCCTGATCCTGTTCATGGTCGCGGGATTCGCGAATACCGTTTATCACCCCGCCGACTATGCGATCTTGAATGCGCGGGTTTCCCGCAACAGACTGGGACGTGCGTTTAGCATCCATACTTTCTCGGGCAATATCGCCTGGGCCATCGCGCCTGCGGCGATGGTCGGACTGACGGCACTGTGGGACTGGCGTAGCGCGGTCATTTTCGTTGGACTTATCGGCGTGGCGACGGCGGTCGTTCTGGCCCTGAACGGGAGCGACATTTCGGACCGCGGCGGCGCCGAACCGACGGCTGAGAAGAAGGCCGGCGTCGCGATCGACGGTAGGCCGCCCCTCGGGGGCATCCAGCTCTTGATGTCGCCGCCGATTTTGATGGCTTTTCTTTTCTTTCTCTTCATCGCGATGGGAACCGGGGCTATCCGTGTGTTTTCGGTGGCGGCCCTGGTCGCGATCTACGACACGCCGTTGGCGGCGGCGAACGGCGTCCTCACGGGCTTTCTGGCCGGCGCCTCGGCAGGGATTCTCGTCGGCGGGTTGATTGCCGATAAACTCGGCCGGCCCGAGATCACGGCGACGATCGGGTTCCTGCTAGGTGCGGCATTCCTCGCCGTGGCGGGCTCAATCTCCCTGCCAATCATGATGATGGCGGGCGTTTTGACGGCGGCCGGTTTCGTTACCGGTGTGGTCCAGCCATCGCGCGATCTCCTCGTGCGGCGGGTCACGCCGCCGGGCTCGATCGGCAAAGTGTTTGCCTTTGTTTCCACAGGTCTCGCTGTGGGCGGCGTCATTATGCCGCTGGTGTTCGGTTGGATCATGGATCACGCCGATCCGCGGTGGCTATTCTGGCTTTCGGCAATCGTCATCCTGATCACGGTCGTCACGGTGGGCGGCTTGAGCGCGGTCAGCGGCGCCGAGTCGAGAAAGAATGAGCGTCAGGCGAATTCGTAACGGTCAATGACCGGCTCTTGACGTGCCGAGTCCATCCACGCTTTTACCGGTGGGGCGTTCAAGACTGCATCGACGTAGGCGCCGACAGTCGCATCGACGGCTACGCCGTAGGTAACGAAGCGCGACACCACCGGTGCAAACATCGCATCCGCACCGCAGAACGATCCGAACAGGAAGTCGCCGCCTCCCGGACGCCCGTAGCGGTTGCGGGCGTCGCGCCAGATGTCGCAAATGCGACCGATGTCATGGGTCGCCGCTTCGCCGATCGCAAAGTCGGCGTAGCGTCTGCGGCAGTTCATCGGTAGTTCCCGCCGCAGCGCCGTGAAACCGGCATGCATTTCTGCCGACACCGACCGTGCGACCGCGCGCACCGTGGGGTCTGCCGGCCAAAGTTGGGCGCCGGTAAATCGCTCAGAGAGATATTCGATGATCGCTAAGCTGTCCCAGATCGTTGTGTTCCCATCGACCAAGATCGGGACCAAGCCGGCCTTCGAATATGCTGCGATCTGTTGGGCCGTGTCGGGTTGCCCGAGCGGGATGACGATTTCGGCATAGGTACTGCCGCAGTGGGTCAAGGCGACGCCGGCTCGCATCGACCAAGACGAATAGTTTTTACTGCCAACGACAAGCGTGAGCGTCATCTGCGCCTCCTTCCAGCGCGATCCCGACGATAAGATGCTGTAAAGTTCGTCCACAGACAATTGCTTGGACACCTTGCAATGAATGATTGCTTTGCACAGCGGCGTACCGTGACCTCGGTTCCTATTGCGATCGTCGTGGCCGCGGCATACGCAGACTGGAAGCGGCAGCAGCCGCGCGCCGTTCGGGACTGGCTGGCGGCGAGCGATTTCGAGGGACGAGCGGGCAATTATACGCTGATTCCAGGCGAAGACCGGGCGCGTCCACGTGTGGTCGTGGTGTCCGAGGACCCGCCGGACCCGTGGTCCTTGGCCGAACTGCCAGCGCGTTTGGCGCCGGTTACCTACTATCTTGAGACCGACGTGGACCCAGCCGCGGCGACCGCGTTGATGGTCGGCTGGGGACTCGGCTGTTACCGCTTCGACCGCTATCTTTCGGACGCAGCCAGGAAAACAGCCAGGCTTGTCGTGCCCAAGGGGGCGGATCGCGCGGAAGCGTTGCGCCAGATCGAGAGTACCGCCTTGGTGCGCGACCTAATCAATACGCCTGCGGAGGACCTTGGTCCGCCGGAACTTGCCGGTGCGGCGCGTCAACTTGCCAAAGCATACGATGCGAAACTGTCGGTGGTCTCGGGCAGAGTACTTGAAGATCGTTTCCCGGCCGTTCATGCGGTCGGTCGGGCCGCTGCCAAGGCACCCTGCCTTATCGATTTCAAGTGGGGCAACAAGGGCCGCCCGAAGGTCACGTTGGTCGGCAAGGGAGTCTGTTTCGACACCGGCGGCCTGAACCTGAAGCCCGGTCAGGGCATGAAATTGATGAAGAAGGATATGGGCGGAGCCGCCGTGACCCTGGGACTTGCGCGGCTCATCATGGACGCCGACCTGCCGGTCCGCTTGCGGGTGATTGTACCTGCGGTAGAGAACAATGTTTCCGGCAACGCTTACCGGCCCGGCGATGTCCTGCGCACCCGAAAGGGCGTGTCTGTCGAAATCGGCAATACGGATGCCGAAGGCCGTCTCGTTCTTGCCGATGCGCTCGCGTTGGCGGACGAGGAGGCACCGGATCTTTTGATCGACTGTGCGACTCTCACGGGCGCGGCACGGGTCGCCCTGGGCCCCGACCTGCCGGCCCTATTTTGCGACGATGCGAACTTTGCCGAAGACTTGATGCGCGCCGGGCTGGATGTGTCCGACCCGATGTGGCGGCTGCCACTTTGGCGACCCTATCGGCGCATGCTCAACACACCGATCGCGGATATCAACAATGCGGGGAGCGGGGGTCTTGCCGGCGCGATCACCGCCGCATTGTTCCTCAAGACGTTCGTCGGGAAAGCCAAGGTGTGGGCTCACCTCGATCTCTACGGGTGGAACGACGAAGACCGACCGGGGCGGCCCAAGGGCGGCGAGGCAATGGCGATGCGCGCGTTGTTCGAAACGATTCGCCGCCGGTTTGGCGCAGCTTGAGGACGACGGGTCATCTCCTTTTCGTTTACGGCACCTTGCGCCGCGCGGTTGGGGCGCCAGCCTACCAGCTATTCTCCGCCCACGCGGACCACGTCGATGACGGATATGTCTCGGCACGAATGTACGACCTTGGCGACTACCCCGGCGTCGTGCTTTCCGCTGACGACAGCGAGCGGGTGTACGGCGAGCTCTACACGCTTCGGACACCGGAGCCGACCTTGGCACTCCTCGATCGCTACGAAGGCGTCGCTGGAACCCGCGGGAGCGCTCCGGCGCAGTACCGGCGGTTAGAAGTGCCGGTGACGAGCCAACACAAGGGCGTCCAGACGGCCTGGATCTACGAGTACCTCCTCGACATCGGCGATCGCGCACGCGTGCCGACCGGCGATTACCTCGATTTTCTTCGTTATCGCCGGGGCCGTTAAGTTCCTGGACAGCCAACCCAGCCCTCCCGCGTCGCTCGGTTTTCCACAGTGCCGAGCCCCGTATATCCTTGTGTTCGTGGATAACGCTGTTGCATGGCACGATCGAACAGCGCTAAACCATCATAAATAGTGAAAAAACAAACTCTTAGTTCGGCCCAACATCAGTTCCAAGCATGACGCTCGTCTGTGGTTAATTTTGTGGATAAGTCTGCGGTAGCGGCCCTCGGGTCGGTGCTTGTCATCGATTCCGATGGGAAAGTTGCCCACGTCAGTGACGGATTCGCCCGACTGGTTGGGTATCCGGGCGACGCCCTGATCGGTAAGCCGCCCCATTTTTTACGTATAGACAGCGGGCTTTTGGCAAGCGGTTCGCTGACCGGTGAGATCCGCCAGCGCGACGGACGAAAGGTTTCGATCTCGCTCCGCGAGCAATCGGCGGACATCCACGGCGCGCCTGCCCGGTTCGTGACCGTAATCAATGCCGTTCAAACAGGATCCACTGACGACCCGTTTGTCTTCGATGCGGTTACGGCAGCGGGCGGTCGTGCGACGCTCGGCGCGCCGGCGCATGGCATTATTGCCGCTGCGCGGATGGCGGGGGCCCAGGTCGCCTTCGTCAAGACTCGATTGGACCGCCTGCAATCGGTGAACCAAACCGCCGGATACGAGGCCGGCGACGGTATTCTCGAAGAAGCTTTGGAGCGGTTGCGCGCGGTGGTGCAACCGGGCGGTATGCTTGCGCGTACGGCGACCAACCAATTTTCCCTTGTGTTGCCGATTGGCGCCCCAGCCCCTGAGGTCGACGGAGTCTCAGCGGACATCCTTCGCCGACTGTCGGAACCCTACGACGTGAACGGCCGCCGCTATCGCTTGTCGGCGAGTGTTGGGGTGGCGGTGTATCCCGTACACGGCACCGACATAGGAGAACTTGTCCACGTATCGGATTTGGCATTGCGCGAGGCGCGCCAGCGCGGCGGCAGCCGGGTCGAGTTATTCAGCCCGACCTTTCGGGAGCGTCTGAGCCGGGAACTTGCATTGGATCGCGCGCTATCCGAGGCATTGAGTCGTAGCGAGTTCGATCTGCACTATCAGCCGGTTGTTGATTTGGAAGACGGGCACGTTCTCGCCGCGGAAGCGTTGCTGCGGTGGACCCACCCCGAACTGGGCCGCGTCGGTCCTGGGGAATTCATCCCGCGCGCCGAGGCGACTGGCCTGATCGTGCCGATCGGCGACTGGGTTCTGCACCGGGCATTCGAAGAAGCCAAGTCCTGGGAGTCAAAGGGCAGAGGTGCACCGCGACTTGGTGTCAACCTTTCGGCTGTGCAGTTCGGCCAGGACGATATTGTCGAGAAGGTGATGGATGCTCTGTCCAGCAGCAAACTGTCGGCAGAGCGGGTCGATATCGAACTGACCGAACATTCGCTTGCCGACGATCGCGGTTTTCGCAACGACGCCATCGCAAAGTTTAGAAATCTGGGGCTGTCGGTTTCGATCGATGATTTTGGAACCGGTTATTCGTCGCTGTCGCAGCTCGTCGATTGTCCCGTCGATACGCTCAAGATCGATCAGTCCTTTGTCGCGGGTCTCGTCCATCATCCGCAGTCGGTTACCATCGTGCGCACGATTATCGAAATGGCGCGTAGCCTGAACCTGAAGCTCGCTGCCGAGGGCACCGAGCGAAAGGACCAGATCGAATTCCTAAAGGACGCGGGATGCGACTACGCGCAAGGACACTATTTCCACAAGGCGATGCCGGCGTCGGATTTCCGGGCGCTACTCGCAGCGTGACGCTTCTGCGGCGGTGGGCAAAGGAGTAATGTCGGGCCTGTGCCGACTGCCTCCCAACTCCTGACTTACTGGCAACAGGCCGTGGCCGGTTTGGTACGGTCCGACGACCGGGATCTGACGGTTCGCCAACTGGCCGTTTTGCTGACGATCTATGCCAAGAGCAAGCCCTGTACGGTACGCGGCCTCGCAGCCGATCTCACCATCTCGAAACCGGCGGTGACACGCGCAGTCGACACGCTTGAGAAGCTCGAACTGTGCCGACGGCAGCCCGATGAAACGGATCGTCGCAGCGTTCTAGTCCAGCGCACGGTCCGTGGCTCGGTCTACGTCGCGAAAATGGGCGATTTACTTCGCGCGGCACTTTGGAACGATGACGGCTAGCGCCACGCGTCAGGTCGCGATTGCGTCCTCAAAAGCGACCTCGAGATCAAACGCCGCGGCCATTAGCGCTTTGGTGTAGTCGGTCTGCGGTTGATCGAAGATACGTTCGGTCGGGCCTGATTCGACGACCCGGCCGTCCCGCATCACGATGACTTCATCGGCCATCGCCCGAACCACTTTGAGATCGTGGCTAATGAAGATGTAGGCGAGGCGGTGTTTGCGTTGCAAGTCGCGGAGCAGATCGACGATCTGGGCTTGGACCGACATATCGAGGGCGGAGGTCGGTTCGTCCAAGACAACGAGACGAGGTTTGAGCACGATCGCTCGGGCAATGGCAATGCGTTGGCGTTGACCGCCCGAAAATTCGTGGGGGTAGCGGTCTTGGTCGCCCGAATCGATGCCAACTTCTTCAAGGGCAGAGCCGATCACCGCGCGGCGTTCGTCATAGTCGCGGATCTTGGTATGAACCAAGAGCCCCTCTTCAACGATTTGCCCCACGGACAGCCGCGGGCTGAGACTGCCGAAGGGGTCCTGAAAGACGATCTGCATTTCTCTGCGCAGGGGACGCAGCGCGCCGAAATTGAGGCCCTGGATCGGTTTGCCGAGAAACGCGATCTCGCCGGTGCTGCCGATCAGGCGCAATAGCCCGAGCCCAAGCGTGGTCTTGCCGGACCCGCTCTCGCCGACGACGCCGACAGTCTGACCCTCGCGCACATCGACGCTGATGTCGTCGACTGCCTTGACGTACCCCACGGTGCGTCGCAGAAGTCCCTTTTGAATCGGAAAATAGACCCGGAGGTTCTTGCCGCTGAGAATCACGGGCGCGTCCGCCCGTGCTTGGTTGGGCATGCCCTTCGGTTCCGCGTCGATCAGCATACGGGTGTAGTCGCGGTCCGGTCGCTCGAAAACCTGTTCGGTCTCGCCGGATTCGACGATCTCGCCGCCTTTCATGACGCAGACGCGTTTGGCCATCTTCCGCACGATCCCCAGATCGTGCGTGATCAACAGCATGGCCATGCCGAGGTCGTCCTGCAGCTTGCGCAGGAGCCGCAAGATTTGTGCCTGGATGGTAACGTCGAGGGCGGTTGTCGGCTCGTCCGCGATCAGCAGACGGGGATTGTTGGCCAAAGCCATGGCGATCATCACCCGCTGCCGTTGCCCACCGGAGAGCTGGTGGGGGTAGGAGTGAATGCGCGACTCCACATTGGGCAACCCGACAAGGCTGAGCAGGTCGATCGTCCGGGCGCGCGCTTCGCTCTTGTTCATCCCCTGGTGCAGAAACAGGACTTCGTTGATCTGCTTCTCGATCGTGTGGAGGGGGTTGAGCGACGTCATCGGTTCCTGGAAGATCATCGACACGCGGTTGCCGCGAATCTTGCGCATCGCGGTATGGGGTGCGCCAACGACCTCCATCCCGTCAACGATGATCGATCCCGACGGGTGCGACGCCATCGGATAGGGCAGGAGCTGAAGAATCGACAGCGCGGTAACAGATTTTCCAGACCCGCTTTCGCCGACCAGGGCCACGGTTTCGCCGGCGTCGATCGACAGGCTGGCATTCTTCACAGCGTGGACCGTGCGTCCGGCGCTGCGAAAGTCTACCGATAGGTTCTTTATGTCGACGAAGGCCATGGGCTAGGCGAACGTTTTTCGGGGATCGAAGGCATCGCGCACCGCTTCGCCGGTGAACACAACCAACGTCAGCATAATCGATAGGGTGAAAAAGCCGGTCAGACCCAACCACGGTGCCTGGAGGTTGGCTTTGCCCTGCGCCAGCAGCTCGCCGAGCGATGCGGAACCGGGCGGTAGGCCGAACCCGAGAAAATCGAGGCTTGTGAGCGCCGTCACCGCGCCGGCCAAGTTGAACGGTAGGAAGGTAATCGTCGCAACCATGGCGTTGGGCAGCAGGTGCTTCAGCATGATTGTCGAGTTGCGGACGCCGAGCGCCCGCGCCGCGCGGACGTAGTCGAAATTGCGGGCCCGCAAAAACTCGGCCCGAACGACCCCGACTAGGGACATCCAACTGAACAACAGCAGGATGCCCAATAACCACCAGAAATTCGGTGTGACGATGCTGGCCAAAATGATCAAGAGAAACAGCGTCGGCATGCCCGACCAGATTTCGATGAAGCGCTGGAACAGCAGGTCGGTCCAGCCGCCGAAATAGCCTTGAACCGCTCCGGCCAAGACCCCGATGACGGAACTGATCACGGTGAGGACAAGGCCGAAGAGGATCGAAATTCTGAAACCGTAGATCAGCCGCGCCAAGACGTCGCGACCCTGATCGTCCGTACCCAGCCAATTCACGCCCGATGGCGGCGACGGCGCCGGTTGGGGCAGATCGTAGTTGATCGTGTCGAAGGTAAACTCGATCAGGGGCCACACCAACCAACCGCCGTTTTCCTTGATGAGTTCTTGGACGTAGGGATCGCGGTAATCAGCCGCTGTCTCGAACTCGCCGCCGAACCGGGTCTCGGGGTAGTCGGCCAGCACGGGGAAGTAGAAGGCGTTTTCGAAACGGACGACCAACGGCCGATCGTTGGCGATGAACTCCGCAAACAGCGATAGAACAAAGAGAGTCAGGAAAATCCACATCGACCAGAAACCGCGGCCATTCTTGCGGAAATTATGAAGCCGCCGAATCGTGAGCGGCGTGACCCGCATCCCCAGAATACGGCTCCCCCTTAGAATGGGCGTCGCGGCGTCGAAGGCCGTAACGGGCTGGCTAGACATCGCGGCGCTCGAAGTCGATGCGTGGGTCGATGATCACGTACATCAGGTCGCCGATCAGATTGAAGACCAACCCCAATAGCGTGAAGAAATAGAGGGTGCCGAACATCACCGGGTAATCTCGGTTGATCACCGCCTCGAACCCCAACAGGCCGATGCCGTCGAGCGAGAAGATAATTTCGATCAAAAGGGCGCCGGTGAAAAGGATGCCGACGAACAGTGCCGGAAAACCGGCGATTACGATCAGCATCCCGTTGCGAAAGACGTGACCGTAAAGGACCTGGCGTTCGGTCAAGCCCTTGGCCCGTGCCGTCAGCACGTACTGTTGGTTGATCTGATCCAAGAAGGAGTTCTTTGTCAGCAGCGTCAGCCCGGCAAACCCCCCGATCACGAGAGCCGTGATAGGCAGGGCCAGGTGATGGAAATAGTCGACGACCTTTTCCAGCGGCGACAGGTCGGCGAAGTTCTCCGAGACGAGACCGCGAAGGGGGAACCAGTCGAGGTAGGTGCCGCCGGCGAATAAAACGATCAGCAAAATCGCGAAAAGAAAGCCGGGGATTGCCTGGCCGACAATAACGAGACTGCTGGTCCAGATGTCGAAGGGCGTGCCGTCCCGGACCGCCTTGCGAATGCCGAGCGGAATCGAGATCAGATAGATCAATAGCGTGGTCCACAAGCCCAGCGAGATCGAGACCGGCAGTTTATCGATCACTAGGTCGACGACGCGGCGGTCGCGGTAGAAGGATTCGCCGAAGTCGAAAACGATGTAGTTCCCGATCATATCGAAGAAGCGGATGTGCAGCGGTTTGTCGAAACCGAATTGCTTCTCCAGGTCCGCGATGAACTGGGGGTCGAGTCCCTGCGCGCCGCGGTACCGCGATTCGATGCCGGTTGTGCTGGCGGCACCCTGTTGCGCCTGGGCCTGCGGCGCATCGCCGCCGCCGGCGCCGCTGATGCGCGCGGTGGCGTCGACCGCGGTGCCGGTGACCTGGGCGATGATCTGTTCGACCGGGCCGCCCGGCGCGAACTGGACCACGGCAAAGTTGATCACCATGATTCCGAACAGCGTCGGAACGATAAACAACAGTCGGCGGATAATGTAAGCGGTCATCGCGGCGCTGAGTCTAACGTAATTCTAGGGTTTGTCGCGATTGAGCCGCGCTGCCTTGTCGGGGTCGATCCACCATGTGTCCAAAAAGCCGAGGCCGTAGATCGGTGCGGTATCCGGGCGCGCGAACATATCCCAATAGGCAATGGTATAGGTGCTGCGAAACCACTGCGGGATGATGTACTGGTTCCATAGGAGGACACGGTCGAGCGCCCGCGCCGAGGCCATCAGGCTTTGGCGATCCTGGGCGCTGGCGAGTCGTTCGACAAGGGCGTCGACCACGGGATCCTTGATGCCGCCGTCGTTGTTGCTGCCGGACTGATCGGCGAATGCCGAGTTCCAGAAATTCCGCTCGCCGACTCCCGGGGTCGGCGAAACCCCAAACGCCGCCGTGGTGATGTCGAAGTCACGGTCCTGGTCGACGCGTTGGGCGTACTGACTGGAGTCGACGATTCGAATGGAAGCCTCGACGCCGATCCGTTTCAGGTTCTGGACGATCGGCGCGAATACTCGTTCGAACGAGGGGGAGAAGGTCAAGAATTCGATCGACATCACTTCGCCGCGACTGTTCTTGAGTCGCCCGTCTTGGACCGTCCATCCAGCCTCGGCGAACAGATCTTGGGCCCGGCGCAGGTTGCGCCGGTTGTTGCCCGAACCGTCGGACTGCGGTTGCCGGTAGACCGTCGTGAACACTTCCTGGGGCAACTGGTCGCGGTGGGGTTCGAGCAGCGCCAATTCCGCATCCGTGGGCAGTCCGGTCGCCGCCATATCGGTGTTCTGGTAGATGCTGCCGGCGCGTTCATAGACGCTGTAGAACAGGTTGGTATTGGTCCATTCGAAATCGAACGCATGATTGATAGCCTGGCGGACCCGGCGGTCTTGGAACTTGTCGCGGCGCAGGTTGATCACGAAGTATTGCCGGGACGCCGGTCCACTATTGGGCGCCGCCTCTTTGACCACACGCCCATCGCGGGTCGCCGGGAAATCGTAGCCCGTGGCCCAAATCCGCGAGGTGAACTCTTCGTGGAAGTCGAACGCGCCCGACTTGAAGGCCTCGTGCTGGACGTCGCGGTCGCGGTAGAACTCCAGTCGAATCTGGTCGTAGTTGTAGCGACCGCGATTGACCGGCAGGTCCGCTGCCCAGTAGTCGGCGACACGCTCGAGAACGATGGAGCGGCCCGGACTGACTTCCGCAATTCGATAGGGCCCGTTGCCTAGCGGGGGTTCGAACGAGGTTGCACCGAACTCGCGCCCGGCGAAGTGCTGTTTGGACAAAACGGGAAGGCCGGCGACGGTGGTGGGCAGGTCGCGCAATGCAATGGCCGCAGGATCGAAGGTATAGCGAACGGTGGTGCCGTCGAGGGCTTCGACCGCCAGGATGTCGCGCAGCACGATTCGAAAACTGGGGAATGCGCCTGGGTCGTTTTTCAGGGCCTCAAAGGAAAAGACGATGTCTTCGGCGGTGATTGGGCTTCCATCGTGCCAGCGGGCCTCCGGACGCAACACAAAGGTGACGGATGTCTTGTCCGCCGCGACGTCGGCGGACCGCGCGACCAGGCCGTACATCGCGTCGGGTTCGTCGGCGCTGCGGGCCATCAGCGAGTCGTAGGGCAGCGACATCACCGAACTGGCATCGCCGCGGAACCGAATTCCCTTCAACGTGAACGGGTTGACGGTATCGAACGTTCCTTCGCCGCCGGCAAGGCGCACAACGCCACCCTTTGGGGCGTCGGGGTTGACGTAGTCGAAGTGGGTGAAGTCCGGCGGGTATTTCAGGTCGCCGAAGATCGAAATGCCGTGGCGGGGTTCGGCCGCCGCGGCGGCCGACCAAATCGTCACAAGGGCGGCGATGGCGAGGAGTTTGTTCATCGGGATCAGGGCCGGCGGCCGGCCTCCACACGGGCCAATTTCTCGGGGTCGATCCACCACGAGAAGATGTCGACGCCGAACTTGGGGTTCTTCGCCGGTCGGCCGAACTTGTCCCAGTAGGCCAGTCGGTCGACCGGTACGTAGTATTGCGGGATCACATAGTGTCCCCACAGCAACACACGGTCGAGCGCGCGGGTGGCTGCGACCAAGGCGGGGCGGTCGGGCGCGCCGATGATTTGATCGATCAGGGCATCGATTACCGGATCCTTGATTCCAGCCAAATTTCGCCCGCCGTTGAGGTCTGCTGCCGCCGACCCCCAAAAATCCCGCTGCTCGTTGCCGGGCGAAAACGATTGGCGGAAAGTCGTGATGACCATATCGAAATCGAAGGTGTCCAGCCGGCTCTGGTACTGCGCCGTGTCCACTGTGCGGACAGTGGCTTTGACGCCCAGCTTTTCCAGGTTGCTGATGAACGGCAGGACTATTTTTTCAAGGCTCGGTTGGACCAGGAGTACTTCGAACTGCAACGCCGCGCCGCTCTCGCTGTGGGTCAAGGTGCCCTCCCGAATTTCCCATCCAGCGCTCTTGAGGAGGCGTGCGGCCTCGCGGAGCTCACGGCGGGGGTTGCCGGACCCGTCGGTCTTGGGCACAGAAAAGGGCGTGGTAAAGACCTCGGGCGGAAGGCGGTCCTTAAAGGGCGTCAGATAGTCGAGTTCGGCGCCCTGCGGTAGGCCGCTGGACGCAAGCTCCATGTTCTCGAAATAGCTTGTCGTGCGTTGGTACTGGCCGAAGAAGAGGGCTTTGTTCGACCACTCGAAGTCGAACGCGAGGCCGATGGCTTGGCGTACCAGCCGGTTTGAAAAAATTTCCCGCCGGGTATTAAAGACCAACGCTTGCATGCCGGGGGAAGTCGCGTCGGGAATTTCTTCCTTCTTTACCAATCCGTTTCTGAATGCCGGAAAGTCGTACCCGGTCGCCCAGTCCTTGGCCGAGAATTCGGGAAAGGTATCGAACTCGTAGGACTTGAAGGCTTCGCGCGCCACAGTCGCGTCGCGGTAGTAGTCGTACCGGACCGTTCCGAAATTGTACCGCCCGACGCTTACCGGAAGTTCCGCTCCCCAGTAGTTTTCCACGCGTTCGTACTCGACGAAGCGCCCCGGTTCGAAATTCTTGATCCGATAGGGACCGCTGGCAATGGGGGGCTCAAGGCTGGTCGCCGTGAAATCGACGGTCTCATAGTAGTGTTTCGGAATAATCGAAAGCTGTCCGACGATGTTCGGGAGTTCACGATTGGGTGGTCCGCTGAAGGTAAATTTCACGCGGTGATCGTCGATCTTCTCGGCGGTTGCGACGTTTGCGTAATACTGTCGGTAAAACGGGTGCCCCTTTGTTGTCAGCGCTTCGAAGCTGAAGACGACGTCGTTGGCGGTGATCGGTTTGCCGTCGTGCCACTGTGCCTCGGGTCTCAGATTGAACACGACCCACGCATAGTCCTCCGGCACCTCGATGCTCTGGGCAATGAGGCCGTATTCGGCGCTGGTGTCGACTTCGTCCAACGATCCCGTCAGCAGGGTTTCGAAGATCAAGCCAATGCCGGCAGCCGGTGTGCCCTTGAGAATGAATGGGTTCAGGGTGTCGAACGTCCCGGTCGCCAACTGGCGGAACTGCCCGCCCTTGGGCGCGTTCGGGCTGACATAGTCGAAGTGGGCAAAGTCGGTGCCGTATTTGGGCGCGCCAAACTGGACCAGTGCGTGCTTGGCCGGTGCGCTCTGTGCGTGCACCTGGAACCCGGCCGATAGGCCGAGAAGGAAAAGGCTAGCGACGAAGGCCCCGCGAAACACCGTCATGTCCGTCCCAATCGTTTCTTCTGTGGCCGGTATTGTAGCGAAATACGCTGGTACGGGCGCGCGTTGGACGCGTTTGTCGAACAAACGGTCGTGACCGTCAGCCGTTGAGAACCGCCAGGGCCGCCGCGTGGACTCGGGCATCGCCGGCGGCGAGGACATGACCGTCGGCGCCTGGGCGGAGGGCGTTGCCTTCCCAATCGGTGATCGTTCCGCCAGCCTGCTCGATAACTGGAACCAGGGTGGCGAAGTCCCACAGCTTTAGCCCGTTCTCGACGACCAAGTCGATATGGCCGGAGGCCAACAGCGCGTAGGCATAGCAATCGCTGCCCCATCGATTGCGCGCGACCTTCTGGCGCAACGTTTCGAAGCGGGGCTCGCCCGCGAACATCGACGGGTCGGTGGCATCGAGCAGTGCAGTATCCAGGCTGCTGCAGGCCCGCACACGCACGGTCTGGCCGTTCAGCGTGGTGCCGTGGCCAACCGCGCCGATCCAGCGCTCGCCGGAGATCGGCTGATCGATCAGCCCCATTAGAGAGTCGCCGCGATGCCACAGCGCGATCAGCGTTCCGAAAATGGGTTTGCCGGCGATAAACGACCCGGTGCCGTCGATCGGATCGAGGATCCACTGGTAGTCGGCGTCGCCGCGTTCGGTGCCGAATTCCTCGCCGACGATGCCGTGGCTGGGGTAGGTCGCGCGAATGAGCGCGCGCATCGCGGTTTCGGCGTCGCGGTCGGCGATCGTGACCGGGGATTCGTCCGCTTTCGAATCGATATCGAAGGGTTGGCGAAAGTATTGCCGGATGACCGCGCCCGACGCTCCTGCCAACGTTTCGGCAAAGGCGAGAAACTCTCGTGGGCAGCGATCCGCCACCCTGCGTGCCAGGGTCAGTTGGTGGGCAGCGGCAGCGGCGAGTCGCTTTGCTGGCGCATGTACAGCAGGAGTGCTGCGCGCTCTTCCGCGCGCTTCAATCCGGCGTAGCTCATCTTGGTTCCGGGCAACGCGGTGCGGGGCGAGGCTATGAAGGCGTCAAGCGTCGCAAACGACCACTGACCGCCCTTTTCCTGCATCGCGCTGGAATAGGCAAAATCCTTGCCGGCCGGCGCAGCGCCCAGGACGTTGTAAAGGTTCGGCCCGACCTTGTTGGCGCCGTCCTTCTCAAAGGTATGGCAGGAGCCGCATTTCTTGGAAACCCGTTCGCCGGTTTCGACATTTGCCGCGGCGAGGAGCACGGGAAGGGGTGGCGTCTCCGGGGCGGCCTCGGCTGGCCCGCCATGACTGTCCTCGGCGACCGCAATCTCGCCGTAAACCTGGCCCTCCATCTCGTGGGGGTGCATCAGAGTGTTGCTGATCATGGAAACGACGAAAACGACCAAGATCGTCGCTAGAATGGCGCCGGCATACTTGTTCAACTCAAACGAATTCATCGACCACTTCCTTGCAGCTTGCAGATCGACTATTCCCGAGATCGACCTGTGGCGCAACGCCTAGACGGGCGCATGAATAACCCAATTTTTGGCTGCCTGCCAGCGATTCTCGGGTGAATTAGCGAATGATTTTGGCTGGTTTAGCCCCTACCATCCAGGGTTCGGCGCGTCCGCGGCATTATGTCACGACCGAATGGGGCCCCGGCGCCGGAGGCGACAGCGGAAAATATGAACATCAAACGCCCAAGCGACCGTCCAATCGTGGTAATTCCGGCACGGATGGCGTCGTCCCGTTTGCCGGGAAAGCCGCTTGCCGACATCGGCGGCATTCCCATGATTGTCCATGTGTGGCGGCGGGCCTGCGAAGCTGACGTGGGGGCCGTCGTGGTTGCGTGTGCGGAGCAGGAAATCGCCGACGCCGTCGCGGGCGCGGGCGGGCACGCTGTCCTGACGCGCCCGGACCATCCGTCGGGCTCGGATCGGGTCTATGAAGCCCTGGGTAAGATTGGGGCGACATCCGAGGTGGTCATCAACCTGCAAGGCGATCTGCCGACAATTGACCCAGGAGATATTCGCAAACTGACGGCGACATTGGTGTCCGCCCCGCCGAGCGCCGATATCGCAACCTTGGTCACGCAAATTCGCGGCGAAGACGAAGCCAGCGATCCCAATGTGGCGAAGGCGGTGGTCGCGTTTGCGTCCGGCGCCGAAATCGCGCGCGCCCTCTATTTTTCGCGCCTGCCGGTGCCATCGGGTGACGCCCCGCGTTACCACCACATCGGCATCTACGCCTATCGTCGCAAGTCGTTGGACCGGTTTGTCGCTTTGCCGCCGAGCGCACTGGAGAAAAGCGAGCGTCTGGAGCAGTTGCGGGCGCTCGAAGCCGGCATGACAATCCTGGCGCGCCGCGTTGACAGTGTTCCGCTCGGTGTCGATACTCCGGCACAACTCGCCGAGGCGAGGCGAATTTTATGTTGAAAATCAATTAGATAGAGACATCGTGGCAGCGTCGAGCGACACCAAGATTGCGTTCCAGGGGTTTCCCGGTGCCTATTCGCATCTCGCCTGCCGAGAGGCCTTTCCGGACCTTGAGGCGTTGCCCTGCGAGTCGTTCGAAGACGCCTTCGATGCGGTCAAATCCGGACGCGCTCATCTCGCCATGATCCCGATCGAAAATTCGGTGGCCGGTCGCGTGGCCGACATTCACACGCTGATGCCGGACTCGGGCCTGTTCATCGTCGGCGAACACTTCCAGCGGGTGAATCACTGCCTGTTGGGGGTGAAGGGTGCGACGGTTGCCGATCTTCGTACCGCCCATAGCCATATCCAAGCCTTGAGCCAGTGCCGCAACCTGATCCGCGATCTCCGGCTCACCGTTGAAATCGAGGCAGACACTGCGGGGGCTGCCAAGGATGTTGCCGCCGCGGGCGATAAGGCCCATGCCGCGATCGCCTCGGACCTGGCCGGCGAGATCTACGGACTGGACGTCATGCGCCGCGATATCGAAGACGCGGACCACAACACCACCCGTTTTGTGGTGTTGTCGCGCACTGCAAAACGCCCGGCCCCTGGCGGCGGACCGGCGATGACGTCCTTTGTCTTTCAGGTGCGCAATGTGCCCTCGGCGCTCTACAAGGCGATGGGCGGCTTTGCTACCAACGGCGTCAACATGACCAAGTTGGAGAGCTACCAGGTCGGCGGCAGCTTCAATGCGACCCAGTTTTACGCCGATATCGAAGGCCACGCCGAGGACAAGAACGTCAGCCTCGCCCTTGAGGAACTCCACTTTTTCACGTCGAAACTGAAAATTTTGGGCGTCTATCCCGCTCACCCTTTCCGCGGGCGCGGTTAACTTAAGGAGCGTTCGGGTATACCCACGCCCGCATCAATTGGTGCGCGATGGCCATAGGGGCCGGGACCAGTAAGTCGGGTTGGTCGCCGTCGGGTGGCGCAACCTTCTGCGCAAAGGGGTCGAAGGCCTTGGCGGTGACGTGGTCGATTGCCCGGCGAACCGTTTCGCGGTCGATCCAACGCGCGTCCTCAAGTTCCAGTTTGTCGACGACGATCTCGTCCCCCAGGGCTTCGCCAAAACATCCGATCATCAGCGACGACGGATAGGGCCACGGCTGGGACGAGTGGTAGCGCACTTCGCCGACCACAATGCCGGATTCCTCGTGGACCTCCCGGCGGACCGCCTCTTCGATGGATTCGCCCGGTTCCATGAAGCCGGCCAGCGTCGAGTAGAAGCCGGCGGGAAACCATTTTTGGCGACCGACCAGACAGTAGTCGCCGCGCTGGATCAGCATGATGACCACCGGATCGGTGCGGGGAAAGTGCTGTGCGCCGCATGCAGTGTTCGAACACCGGCGCACGTATCCGGCGTCACGCATTTGGGTCGCCGAACCGCAAACCGCGCAAAACCCGTGACGTTGATGCCAGTCGACAAGGGATCGTGCCTGGGCCAGCAATGCGGCATCGCCCCGCGGGACCGCTGGGGCGACCGTTCGGACTTCCTGATATTCAATGCCGTCGAATGCAGGCGGGTCGCCGATATCCGCGTCGAGCGCGAAGTAAGGCGTCCCGGCCTCGTCGACCCCGAGAAGAATCGGGTTTGCGTCCTCGATCCGGCCGTTCGCCTGGCCGCTGGAAAGCCAAAAAAGCCGGGGCGCCGGGTCAACGGCGACCGGCACCTTGAGCTGCCAGACGGGCAAGAAGCGCGCCGCCGGGGCGTTTATCTGGCTCGCCAACCATTCTGAATTTCGCCTTAGATTCCCCGCGCGATCCAGATGATTGCCGGAAAATACGTTGCCTTCGAAGGTATCGAGCGCTTGCATAGGTATTCGCCAACAGTTGCACTCCGATGCTGGATGCGCAAGCGAGCGTTACCTTGGGCTCAGGCGATTCAATGCGATATAGTCCCGGCGGGAGGTTGGCGGCGGACGGTCGCGCTCGCCAATCCGGTCAGGTCCGGAAGGAAGCAGCCGTAACGGGATGCAGCCGGGTCGCCCAACCAACCTCCCACCTTCGCTGCATCCAAAGCGAAGGGTCAATCACAGCCAAAAAGCTTTATGCCGCCATCAGAGCAAGATCAGTCCTACCGGGTATTGGCCCGAAAATACCGTCCGACGACCTTTACCGACATGTTTGTCGGGCAAAGCGCGATGGTGCGGACCCTTGCGAACGCGTTCCAGACCGGGCGGATCGCCCAAGCGTTTATCCTCACCGGGGTTCGGGGTATCGGCAAAACGACGACCGCGCGGATTATCGCTCGGGCGCTGAATTGCGTCGGACCCGATGGCAAGGGCGGACCCACGATCGATCCCTGCGGCGTCTGCGAGCATTGCAAGGCGATCGGCGAGGACCGGCACGTCGATGTGATCGAGATCGACGCGGCAAGCCATACCGGCGTGGACAACATCCGCGAGATTATCGACAACGTGCGGTATTTGCCGGCGTCGGCGCGTTACAAGATCTACATCATCGACGAAGTCCACATGCTGTCGAAGCCCGCGTTCAACGCGTTGTTGAAAACACTTGAGGAACCGCCGCCCCATGTGAAGTTCATTTTTGCGACAACCGAGATTCGCAAGGTTCCGGTCACGGTCCTCTCTCGGTGCCAACGGTTCGATCTTCGACGGCTCGATTCCGAAGTTCTCATCGAACACCTCGGTAATATCGCCAAGCAAGAGGAAGTCGCGACGGAAATTGGCGCGCTCGCCATGATCGCCCGCGCCGCGGAGGGGTCGGTGCGCGATGCGTTGTCGCTTCTGGATCAGGCGTTTGCCTTTTGCGACGGTACAGTCACTGAAGAGGCCGTCCAGAGCATGCTCGGGCTGGCCGACCGGGCGCGACTGATCGACCTGTTCGAACAGACAATGGGCGGAAAGATCGCCGAAGCGCTCGGCACAGCGCGACAACTCTATGAGCTGGGCACCGATCCGGTCATCGTGGTTCAAGACCTCTTGGAATTCGTGCACTGGCTCACCCGGTTGAAAGTGACGCGCGCGGCGGCGGAGGACTTGGCGGCAACCGAGGTCGAGCGCGTGCGCGGCCAAGCGATGGCCGAGAAGCTGACGATGGGCGAGCTGACGCGAACCTGGCAGCTCCTTCTCAAGGGCCTACAAGAAGTTCAGACGGCGCCGGCACCCTACGCGGCGTGCGAAATGGTCTTGGTCCGCATCGGCTATGCCGCAGCGCTTCCGCCGCCGGCCGATTTAGTGCGGACCCTAGAAGACGGTGGGCGCGATCAAACCGGCGGTGGGGCCCGGAAGAGTGCGCAACTGCCGCGGCCGGCGGGCGATAGCGAGACGTCGTCCGGCGCACCGACGTCGGGTACAGTCACCGCGGTGGCCCGCGCCGAGCCGAAAGATGTCGCGCCGCCCATGCCGGGCGTCGCGGTGTCGCGGTTTCAGGATGTCGTCGACCTTGCCGAGGCCAAGACCGAATATATTTTGCGTAGCCATTTGGTCACCAACGTCCATTTTGTGCGCATGGAGCCCGGCCGAATCGACGTGCGTTTGACCGACCGTGCTCCGGCGAAATTGCCGCAACAACTGAGCCGCTTTCTGAGCGATGCGACCGGCGAAACGTGGTTGGTATCGCCGTCGAACGAGGTCGGTGAACCGACCCTTCAGGAACAACAAGAGACCCAAGCCGCGCAACGGCGCGGCGAAGCCGAACGACATCCCCTTGTGCGCGCGGCGCTGGACCATTTTCCCGGCGCTGAAATACGCGAGGTCCGCGACCTCGTTCAGCCTACAGCGGGTCAAACAGGCGAAACCGGTGGCGAAGCCCTCGGTGAGGATGACATAGCGACGGAGCACGACAGTTGAAAAATCTTGCGCAAATGATGAAGCAAGCCCAGCAGATGCAATCCAAGATGGCCGAGATGCAGGAGCAGCTCGCCGCCGTGGAGATCAAGGGCGCGTCCGGCGCCGGGCTTGTCGAGGTAACCCTGAACGGCAAGGGCGATGTTCGGGCAGTGCGGATCGATGCGTCGCTGATGTCCGGCGATGTCGAGATCATCGAGGATTTGATCATGGCGGCGCACAACGACGCGAAATCCAAGGTTGAGCAACATACCGCCGAGGAAATGAAGAAGCTGACCGGTGGCCTGGAGTTGCCGCCGGGCATGAAGCTGCCGTTCTAGCGAGGCGTATCGGGTGCACGGCGCAGAAATCGAGCGGCTTAGCCAGCTGCTGGCAAAGCTTCCCGGTCTCGGGCCCCGGTCTGCCAAGCGCGCTGTCCTTCAGCTTCTGAAGAAGAAAGAGACCCTGCTCCGGCCGCTTGCCGACGCGCTGTTGAAGGCGGCGGACAACGTCCATGAATGCCCCGATTGCGGTAACCTCGATACCGCTCAGCCGTGTCATTTTTGCACCGACCCCAAGCGCGACGAATCGGTGATCTGTGTCGTCGAAGATGTCGCCGACCTGTGGGCTCTGGAGCGCGTCATCGACTATCGCGGTCGGTTCCACGTCTTGGGCGGTGTGCTGTCCGCCCTTGACGGCGTCGGTCCCGAGGATCTCCGAATAGGGGGGTTGGTAACCCGGGCCAAGGCCGAGGCCGTGCGCGAAGTCGTGCTCGCCACAAGTGCGACAGTCGACGGTCAAACAACCGCACACTACGTCGTCGATCGCCTCGCGGGTTGCGATGTCACGGTGACGCGGCTGGCGCATGGCCTGCCGGTTGGCGGCGAACTCGATTACCTCGACGAAGGAACGCTAAACACCGCGTTGAAGGCACGTCGCCCCGTCGGCCCGCCATGAAGGAACGGATTTGGCTCAGCTGGAGCAGCGGCAAGGACAGCGCATGGTCGCTGCACACGCTGAAATCCGACGCGCGCTACGACGTCGTTGGCCTATTGACCACGGTGAGCGAACCCTTTGAGCGGGTCTCGATGCACGGTGTGCGGCGACAAATTCTCAAGGCGCAGGCTGCGGCGGTCGATCTACCGCTGGTCGAGGTGGCGATCCCGGCACCCTGCCCCAACGAAGTTTACGAGCAACGGATGGCTGTCGCGCTGGAGGGTGCGCGCGAGGACGGTATCGACACCTTTGCCTTCGGCGATCTGTTTCTCGAAGACATTCGAGCCTACCGCGAGTCGCGATTGGCGGCGGTCGGAGCGCACGCGATCTTTCCGCTTTGGCTCAAGCCAACCGAAGCCCTAGCCGAGGAAATGGTCGCCGGGGGACTTCGCGCCGTGATCGTGTGCATCGACCCGCGTCGGCTCGATCGTTCGTTCTGCGGCAGAATGTTCGACGAGAAATTGCTCCGCGATCTCCCGCAAGGGGTCGATCCGTGCGGCGAGAACGGCGAATTCCACACGCTGGTTTTTGGCGGACCGATGTTCGAGCAGGACCTCGATATTGCGGTCGGCAAAACCGTCGAACGCGATGGCTTCGTTTTTACCGACGTTGCACTCGCAAGCTAATCAGGCGCCCGCAGATTCCCGGAAATTTGTTTGGCCGTCGGGTCGGTGCGACGCCCAGGATCGGACGGGGCGAAGGGCAACTCGCCCGAATCGTCCGCTTCGGATGAACTGCCGTCCTCAAGCTGAAGCTCACCGATTCGTTCGCCCCGGCGAAGTACTTTGTCCGTCGAGATCCGAATCTTCCGCACGTCGTCGACCGTCTGGCCGAAGTGTCGTTCGAGGGACGCAACGCGGTCGTCGAGGCGAGATGCGTCCCCAAGGAGGAGGCCGACTTGGGCCTGGATCACGTCGGCTTGCTCGCGCATTTGGACGTCTTTGAGGACCGCGCGCACGGTATTAAGCAATGCCCACATGGTGGTCGGGGACACGATCCAAACCCGTAATCGGTAGGATTCATCGACGATGTCGGCCAACGAGCCGTGGATTTCCGCGTAAACCGCCTCCGAGGGGATGAACATGATCGCGGACTCGGCGGTCTCGCCCGCGACGATGTAGCGGCTGGCAATGTCACGTAGGTGCTTTTGCATGTCGGCTTTGAACTTGCGTGTCGCAATCAAACGATCGGGGTCGGTCCGCGCTTGACGCAAGGCTTGAAAGCTTTCGAGCGGGAATTTCGCATCGACGGCGATCGGACCCGGTGGATTGGGTAGGCGGATCAAACAGTCGGGGCGCAACCCGTTGCTCAAGGTTTTTTGCAGATCGTACGCCGAGGGTGGGAGGATATTACGCACGATGTCGTTGAGTTGAACTTCACCGAAGGCGCCGCGGGCCTGCTTATTGGCGAGCAGGTCCTGGAGGTTTACGACCTGGCTTGAGAGTTCGGTGATATTGCGTTGTGCCTCGTCGATCTTGTTGAGGTGTTTGCGAAGCTCGCCCAGGCTTTCGGCGGTCCTCAGCGACGTCGACTCGAGCGACTGCCGCATTTGCCCGGAAACCGCATCCAATCGCTCGTTCAAGGTACCGGTCAAGGCGGCTTGGAGGGTTGCCGTTGTCGTGGCCATCGCCTTGATCTGCCCGAGGACCTCCGATTGGGCCTGGGTCAATCCCGACGTCGAAACCCCGAGTTCGGCAATCTTGCGTTCCGTAGCCAAGGTTCGGGCGCGGGTTCTGGTCAGGAAGACAAGGATTGCGACGGTGGCGACGACGGCGCCGACAACCGCCGGGAGCCAGGGCGACGACTGGATTATCTCGATGAACGACATGCGGGGAAGATAGCACCAAATCCCGAGCCACATCAGGCAACCTTGACCGTCTGACGGCTGGCGCCTAGGTAGGGGCGTTGGAGAGAAAAAATGGCAATTCTTCCGATCATCACCGCGCCCGACCCCCGGTTGCGTGAGGTCTCACAACCCGTCAGCGCTGTCGATGACGACGTGCGCACGTTGATGGACGACATGCTGGACACGATGTACGCGGCGCCAGGCGTTGGCTTGTCAGCGATCCAGGTGGGGGTCGCGCAGCGCTTCGTTGTCATCGATGTGGCCAAGGACCCCGAGCCGCCGACACCGCTCCGAATGGTCAACCCGGAGATCGTC
>CAYGKG010000042.1:0-24244 GCA_964350495.1 uncultured Alphaproteobacteria bacterium | reverse complement strand
GGCGGCGTAGAACCCCGACGTCGGCCAAGACGTCGGGGTTCGTTTGTTGTGGGTTTGAGTAAAAGGAAAGCATGGTGACGCACGCCGAGGGTGCAGGATCGCTGGGACCCCGACGTGTCGGCGCGGAAAGCCTATGGCACGTGGGCGGGCTGTTGATCGCCCTGGCGGTCGGCTTGCCGGTTGTTGCCGTCATTTGGTTGGCGGTCTTTCCCAGTGAGAATATTTGGCCACACCTCTTCGAGACGGTCCTATGGGACTATGTCGACACAACGGTCCGTCTCATGCTGGGCGTTGCGCTCGGCAGCGCTGTCATCGGCGTCGGTACGGCATGGCTAGTGACAACCGCAGATTTTCCGGGCCGTCGGATATTCCAGTGGGCGCTGATGTTGCCGCTAGCCGCGCCCACTTACATCGTTGCCTACGTCTACACCGACCTGCTGGAATTCGCCGGGCCGATTCAAAGTGCGCTGCGCGACATGTTCGGTTGGACGTCGGCGCGCGACTATTGGTTTCCGGAGATTCGCACGGTGGGTGGCGCCATCGCGATGATGACGCTGACCCTTTACCCGTATGTGTATCTCCTGGCGCGCGCTGCCTTCTTGGAACAGGCGAGCATCACGCGGGAAGTGAGCCGGACCTTAGGCGCTGGGCCGTGGCGTACCTTTTGGCGGGTGGCCCTGCCGCTGGCGCGGCCGGCGATCGTCGTCGGCGTGACGCTCGCCCTCATGGAAACGCTCAACGATTTCGGCACCGTCGATTATTTTGCCGTGCGAACCCTTACCGCAGGTGTCTTCAACGTGTGGCTGACAATGGGCAACGTGGGCGGTGGCGCCCAAATCGCCCTGGTGATGCTCGGTTTCGTCGTCCTGCTCATTCTGCTGGAGCGTCTTGAACGCCGCCGCCGCCGCTACCACACTCTAGCGACCCGGCATCGGCGCGCGCGGCGCGCCCGTCTTGGCGCCGCCGCGAGTTGGGCGGCCTTCGCAGCGTGTATGGCGCCGGTCCTATTTGGCTTTCTTGTTCCCGGTGCGGTTCTCCTCCGGAACGCCGTCCTGTTTGCCCCCGAGTCCTGGTCGTCGCGTTTTCCCGATTTCGCAATCAACAGCCTGTTGCTCTCGAGCGGGGCAGCGATCCTCTGCGTTACCCTCGCGACCTTTCTGGCCTATGCGGTTCGTCTGCGCGGCGGTCGCGTCCTGTCGGGCGCGGCGCGTTTTGCGAGCTTGGGGTATGCCGTTCCCGGTGCGGTGCTGGCGCTGGGGATACTGATCCCCTTTGGCGCGTTCGATAACGCTTTCGACGGTTGGGTACGCGACACGTTCGGCGTCTCGACCGGGCTCCTCCTGAGCGGGACTGTCGCAGCGGTCATGTTTGCCTACGTCGTTCGGTTCTTTGCGCTGTCCTACGGCGCGCTCGAGTCCGGCCTGGGCCGTATCAAGCCAAGCATGGAGATGGCGGCGCGCACCCTGGGCGAGGGACCGACGGGCACGTTGCGCCGGGTTCACCTGCCGCTGATGAAGGGAACGTTGCTGACCGCGGCGCTCTTGATTTTCGTCGATGTGATGAAAGAGCTCCCGGCCACGCTTTTGTTGCGCCCGTTCAATTTCGACACGCTCGCGACCTATGTCTACCAATTCGGATCGTCCGAGCAACTCGAACTCTCGGCCCTGGGGGCGCTCACCATCGTTGCCGTCGGGTTGGTGCCGGTTGTGCTCCTGAACCAGGCTGTTGCCCGCGACCCCAGCGAGGTCATCTGATCCCGTTGTCTGACCCCGCCACTACCTGTGCTACACAGGCAACCCAACCGTTCTGACGAGACGCTCACCGTGACCGAAGCCGTAACGCCCGCCCTCAACTTTGACGACGTTGGCCACCGCTATGGCCGGATCGCCGCGGTCGACGGTTTTTCACTGACCGTCGACGTCGGCGAAGTGGTCTGCCTCGTCGGTCCGTCGGGATGCGGCAAGTCGACGACTTTGCGTCTCGCCGCCGGTCTTGAGGAATTGCAGCACGGCCGGATCAGTATTGGCGGGCGCATCGTCGCGGGGGGCGGCCGCACCTTGCCCCCGGAAGACCGCAATACCGGGATGGTGTTCCAGGATTTCGCACTGTTCCCGCACCTCAAAGTAATCGACAACGTCATGTTCGGTATCCGGGGGCGCGATGCGCCCGACAAACGGCGGCGGGCCGAACAGATTCTTGAACACGTCGGGATGGCGCGCTACGCCCAAACCTATCCCCACGAATTGTCCGGTGGCGAGCAGCAGCGCGTCGCCCTCGCGCGTGCCCTCGCGCCGCGCCCGGCGCTCATGCTTATGGACGAACCGTTTTCGGGTTTGGATACCCAACTGCGCGATTCGATCCGCGACGACACGTTGCGGGTTCTGGCCGAGGCCATGACCCCGACGTTACTTGTGACCCACGATCCGCGCGAGGCGATGCGGATGGCCGATCGTGTCGCGGTCATGCGTGCGGGTTGTCTCGTCCAAGTAGGGCCGCCCGCTGAAATCTACAGCAGACCCGCCAGCCTGTTCGTCGCCAGGTTTTTCGGCCACGTGAACGCGCTCGACGGGCTTGGCCAGGGCGGGGCGGTCGAGACCGTACTCGGAAAAGTGATGAGCGGCGGACCAGCCATCGAGGGGCCTGTCGTTGTCGGTATTCGCAACGAAGGCTTGTCCTTGGGCGAAACCGGCACCTCGGCGACGGTGCAAAGCGCGCGGGTTCTCGGGCCTTACAGCGTTGTCGAACTGCTCTTGAACGGCGACACGCGGTTGACCGCCCACATCCCAGGAACCCGGCCGCCATCGGCTGGTGCCGCCGTCAAAGTCGATTTTGATCCGACGCAGGCATTTGTTTTCGCGAAAGAGTCACTAAATAGATGATATTCCAGCGCAAATAGGGTTTTGCGCGGGGTCGGTGCGTTTGCGCAGACTCAGCGTTTCTGCGATGATCGCGACAAATGGCGGAGAACTGTCCGCCGCACAGTTGGAGCAAGCACATGGGAATCAGTTTCTGGCAAATCCTCGTCGTCGTGCTCTTGCTCGTGGTTTTGTTTGGCCGCGGCAAGATTTCGAGCCTGATGGGCGACATGGCCAAGGGTATCAAGAGCTTTAAGCGCGGCATGGCCGAGGACGACACGGTCGGGGCGCAAAAGACCATCGACGCGACGGCCGAAAAACCGGCATCGGTCGAAACCAACAAAAAAGAAACCGCGTAACCAGGGACCATCCCGCGCCGCACCGCGGCGCTTGAGCGGGTTCCCGAGGCTTCACCGCGATGTTCGATATTGGCTGGACCGAAATGATGGTTGTGGTCCTGGTCCTGATCCTCGTGGTCGGGCCCAAAGACCTGCCTAAAGTCGTGCGCACGGTTGGTCAGTGGACGGCGAAGGCCCGTCGCATGAGCCGCGAATTCACCAGCAGCCTCGAAGAAATCGGCCGCGAAACCGAACTGGACGATTTGCGCCGCGACTTGAACAGTATCGGCGGCGGTACCAGTGTCACCGCGCTCGATAAACATCTTGACCCCGACGGATCGTTGAAGAAAGCGATCTCCGGCAACGTCGCGGGGTCGGTGGAGGCGGGGCCGACGGGATCGCTATCGACACCAGCTGCCGCCGAGGGCGATAAGCCCGCGGTCATTCCGGCCGACGGCGATGCCGTTGCCGCGGCCGCCGCGAAAGCCGACCCGGACTCGCCGGGCGATCAAACGATCCAGCCGCCGGCCAAGGCCGGCGCGTCGACCGTCTAGGAACGCCGAATGGTGGCGGAACGGGCGCCTGACGAAGAGGCGGAGATCGAATCGAGCAAAGCGCCGCTGCTTGAGCATCTGACCGAGTTGCGCAAGCGGCTGATGCAGGTCGTGATCTTCTTCGTCGTGGCGTTTGTCGTCGCTTACATTTTTTCCGACGAAATCTACAATTTCCTTGTGCAGCCCTACGCCGATGCCGTCCAGGGCATGACCGGCAAACGCCTGATCTATACGGCCCTCCAGGAGGCGTTCTTTACCCTGCTCAAAGTATCGATGTTCGCCGCATTCTGGGTGACCTTTCCGTTCCTGGCGATGCAGATTTGGAAATTCGCGGCCCCGGGTCTCTACAAGAACGAACGCGGCGCTTTCTTGCCCTTCCTGATCGCGACCCCGGTGCTGTTCACTGCCGGCGCGGCGCTCGTCTACTACATGATCATTCCGCTGGCGTGGCGCTTCTTCTTGGGCTTCGAGACACCCGGCGGCGAGGGCACGCTCCCGATCGAACTCGAAGCCAAGGTCGGTGAGTACCTCTCGCTCATCATGAAGCTGATTTTTGCCTTCGGGATTGCGTTCCAAATGCCGGTTGTCCTGACGCTCTTGTCGCGCGCCGGAATCGTTTCAGCCGATTCGCTGGCGAAGAAACGCCGCTATGCAGTTGTTGTCGTGTTCGCGATCGCAGCTATCCTGACCCCACCGGATTTGATCAGCCAGGTCGGCCTGGGCGTCCCGATGTTGCTGCTTTACGAGATATCGATCTTCCTGGCCCGGCGGGTCGAGAAACGCCGCGCCTCCCGTGAGGCCGAGGAAGAGGCGGAACTGAACGCCTAACGCCCAGCCTTTACGGGATTCCGCGCGGCCCCTATAAGTGCGGGCCATGCACGACATTCGCTTTATCCGAGATAACCCGGCCGATTTCGACGCTGGCATGAAGCGCCGTGGGCTTGGCCCGCAGGCCGCGCCGATTGTCGCTCTCGACGAACGGCGCCGCGCGATCCAAACCGCGTTGCAGGATGCCCAGAAAAAGCGCAACGACGCCTCCAAGTCGATCGGCAAGGCCAAAGGCCAGAGCGACGCCGCCGAGGCCGAGCGCCTGATGGCGGCGGTTGCCGCGATCAAGACGCAAATTCAGCAGGATGAAACCCGTGAACGCGACCTTGGGGATGAGCTCAACGCGTTGCTTGCAGGTCTCCCCAATATACCCGCCAGTGATGTTCCCGACGGTTCGAGCGAAGCCGATAACGTCGAGCTGCGGCAATGGGGTGCCCGTCCGTCGTTCGATTTTGCGCCGAAGGACCATGTCGATCTCGGCGAAGCCATGGGGCTGATGGACTTCGAGGCCGCCGCCCGGATGTCGGGCGCGCGCTTTGTCGTGCTGAAGGGCGCGTTGGCGCGGCTGGAACGGGCCTTGGGCCAGTTTATGCTCGACCTGCAAACCGGTGAGAACGGTTACACCGAAGTCTCGCCGCCGTTGCTGGTGCGGGATGACGCGGCTTTCGGCGTGGGCCAATTGCCGAAATTTGCCGAGGACCTGTTTCGCACAACCAACGACTTCTGGCTGATCTCGACCTCGGAAGTGCCGCTGACAAATTTGGTCCGCGAACAAATCGTCGATCAGGCAGACTTGCCAATGCGCATGACGGCGTTGACGCCCTGCTTTCGTTCCGAGGCGGGTGCAGCAGGCAAAGACACGCGCGGAATGATCCGCCAGCATCAGTTTCACAAGGTCGAGATCGTTTCGATCGTCGCCCCCGAAGAGGCGGCTGCCGAGCACGACCGTCTGACCAAGTGCGCTGAATCGGTGCTCCAACAACTTGGCTTGCACTACCGCGTCGTCGCGTTGTGTACGGGCGACCTCGGCTTTTCTAATGCCAAGACCTACGACATCGAGGTTTGGTTGCCGGGCCAGGATCGTTTTCGCGAGATTTCATCCTGTTCGCACTACACCGATTTTCAGGCGCGCCGTATGAACGCGCGCTACCGACCGACGGGCGAAAAGGGAACGCGGTTCGTGCACACGTTGAACGGGTCCGGCCTGGCGGTCGGGCGCACGCTTGTCGCCGTGCTGGAAAATTACCAGCAAGCCGATGGCACGATCGTCGTTCCCGAAGTCCTGCGCCCCTATATGGGTGGTCTGGAGAGGATCGCGCCGTGAGCCCACCGCTAAGGATAGTCGTTACCAATGACGACGGGATCAATGCGCCTGGGTTGAAGGTGCTCGAAAAGATCGCCCGCGCATTGACCGACGATATTTGGGTCGTGGCGCCGGAACACGAACAGAGCGGTGCCTCCCATTCGCTGACGCTGGTCGAACCGTTGCGGGTGCGGCAGATCTCCAAGCGGCGCTTTGCCGTGAGCGGGACGCCGACCGACTGCGTGGTGATGGCGCTCAATCAGGTGATCGAAGGGCGCAAACCCGACCTGTTGCTGTCGGGCGTCAATCGCGGCGCCAATATGGCCGAGGACGTGACCTATTCGGGAACCGTGGCCGCAGCGATGGAGGGAACCCTGTTGGGTATTCCCTCAATCGCGTTGAGCCAAGTCTACCAACGGCCCGAACCGATCCACTGGAGCACCGCCGAGAAGCACGGTGCCGCCGTGGTCAAGAAACTACGTAAGGCGGGTTGGCCGTCGGAGGTGCTCCTCAACGTCAATTTTCCGCCCGTCAAAGCCCATGCCGTAACCGGTACGGTGATCACCGTTCAGGGCCGACGCGATGTCGGCAAGATTCAAATTCACGAGCGAGAAGATCCGCGTGGCGGCGGCTATTACTGGCTTGGCTTCAGGCGACAACTGGGAAAACCCGGGGCGGCAACGGACCTCGGCGCAACGATGCGCGGACAAATTTCGGTCACACCGCTGAAGATGGATTTCACCCATAGCGCTACGCGAAAGGCTTTGCAGGCCGTCTTCAAGTGACCCAGGATGCGCGCAAGATCCGCCTCATCATGGAACTGCGCCAGCAGGGTATTTCGGATACGCGGGTTCTGTCCGCGATCGAACGGGTGCACCGCGAGATATTCGTGTCGCCTTCCTTCGTCGATCAAGCCTACGAAAACACCGCGCTACCGATCGAAGAGGGGCAGACGATCAGCCAACCCTATGTCGTCGCCTTCATGACCCAAGCGCTGGACGTCAAACCGCGCCAGCGGGTTCTCGAAATTGGCACCGGATCGGGCTATCAAGCGGCCGTGCTGGCGAAGTTATGCCGCCGTGTCTTTACCATCGAACGCTACCGCTCGCTGTTGCGTCGGGCGGAGGAGAAATTCAAAAGCGCGCGAATCAATAACATCGTTGCGCGGTTGGGCGACGGCGCACTGGGATGGCCGGAACTGGCGCCCTTCGACCGCATTATCGTTACCGCCGCTGCGCCGGAAATCCCGCCGGCGCTCAAGGAACAACTGTCCGATAAAGGCGGCATCCTGATCATCCCGGTGGGACGGGATTCGCAGGCGCAGCAAATCATGCGCATCGTGCGTACCGGCGATGCGTATGCTTCGGAAGAGCTTTTGCCGGTACGGTTCGTGCCCCTGGTGCCTGGCGTCGTACGCGAGAACAACGTGATGACACGGTAGAAGGGCTGCCGGACAAATGACCCGCGACGTCGCGAAAGCGATCCGTTAGATTGGTGCCCTGAGCACAGTATTTTCGAGGAAACACCTATGGAATGGACCGACGAAGAATTGGCAGCACCGCTGAGCGACGAAGCCAAAGAGGCCAGCAGCCAGGGCAATATGGAACTCGGCATCTTCGTCTTGGCCGGCGCCATCTTGGTTCTCTTGATGATGGCAGACGTTATCTGACCGATTGCGGGGGCAATTACCGGAGTTGATCCGGCGCGCCAACCCGCGCTAATTTTCCATTGGCAGGGAAGGCCAAGCAACGCCGGGAGGGCGGGGCGTGGCCGTGAAGGCATTTGGGCCGGGCGTTTTCCGGCGAAAGAGGGAGCCTTGACCCTGCGATCGATCGCGCCGCTGATCCTATTGGGCTTCGTTTTGGTTGCGTGCGCCCGCACGGCACCGGCGCCGATCGATTATCGGATTACCGCAGTGATCGAACGCGCCCTGCGCGACGACGCCACCCGCCGCGCCGGCGTTGCCCAACGGCAGGCCCAGCGTGAGCTTGGCGACGGACCAATCTACACAGTTCGCTCCGGCGATACTCTCGGCGTGATTGCCGACCGCTACGGAGTCCAGGCAGCGGATATTATTCGCCTAAACGGACTTGCCGACCCCAACCGCATTTTCGTCGGGCAGCAGCTGATGCTGCCAGAGTCCGCTCGCGTTCAGCTCGCATTCACGGCGCCCCGGCCGACACCGGCTGCACCGGCAGTCGTGGTCGATGAATCGGCGATCCCGAAAGATGTGCGGCCACAACAGGTTGCTCGCGCGCCGATCCCGGCGTCGCGGCCGGCAACGCCGGCGCGATTCGATCCGCCCTACCGGTCGTCAGGCAGTCAATTCGACTGGCCGGTCCGCGGACGTATCCTGCAACCCTTTGGTCCTCAAGGCAGCGGCCGGGTCAACGACGGCATCAACATTGCGGCCGATGACGGCGCCCCGGTCCGCGCCGCGGCCGACGGCGAAGTGATTTATGTGGGCGAGGAAGTCAAGAACTTGGGGAATCTTCTGTTGATCCGCCATGCGGAGGGCTGGATCACCGCCTATGCCCACACCGACACGGTTGCTGTGCGACGTGGCGATGTGGTGCGTCAGGGCCAGCCCATCGCCCGTGCCGGGCGAGCGGGCGGCGCGACCGGCCAAGTACACTTCCAATTGCGCCGCGGTACCGAACCCGTCGATCCCATGACGCGGTTGCCAAGCCTGACCGGCTAACGTGCGACCTTTGCGCTTAGGTCGCGCGGCGTGTAAAGCCCCGCCTGGACGGCGCGCTCCTGCACGAGGGCTAACACCGTGTCGATCACCGGCGAGGGCGTCTGAGTGAGACGCGCGAGTTCTTGCACCACAGTGACCAGCGCATCGATTTCCATCGGGCGGCCGCGCTCGAGATCCTGCAACATCGAAGTGCGGTGGGCGCCGACGGCGACCGCACCGTCGATGCGTTTATCGACATCGATCGCGAATTTGATCCCCAGCTTTTCGGCGATGGTTTGGGCTTCGACCATCATGGCCCGCACGACCGCACGGGTTCCCGGGTCGCGGCCGATCCCTTCGAGGGTCGCGTGGGTCAGGGCGCTGACCGGATTAAACGATAGGTTTCCCCACAGTTTGATCCAAATTTCATCGCGAATGCGTGGGCGTACCGGCGCCTTGAATCCACCGGCGATCAGCGCCTTCGAGAGCGAGGTGACGCGGGCGGTGCGCGCGCCCGACGGCTCTCCCAGAGAAAACCTGTCGCCCTCGACATGGGTGATGACGCCGGGCGCGCTCACCTCGCAGGCCGGATAAACAACGCAACCGATCATCGATTCGGGGCCCAACGCGCGCCACTGCGCATCGCCGGGGTCTAGGCAACGCAGCCGGGCATCGCGCCACGGTCCCTCGAGGTCGTGGAAGTACCACCATGGGATGCCGTTGACGGCCCAAACGACGGCGGTGTCGGGGCCGATGACCGCCGCGATCTGACGCAATGCCGGGATCACCGAATGCGCCTTCAGCGTGACGATGACGTAGTCCTGCACCCCCAACGTTGCGGGGTCGTCGGTGGCCCGCACGGCTGCCGTCGTCGTTTTGCCGTCCTTGATCAAGGTCAGCCCGTTGGCCTGGATGGCGGCAAGATGCGGTCCTCGGGCTACAAGCGACACGTCCGTACCTGCTTGGGCCAATCCGGCACCGAGGTAGCCGCCGATGGCGCCGGCGCCATAGATGCAAACCTTCATTCCGCTAGGCCGAGCCGCTGGGCCAATCCGATTCTTTGCACCTTGCCGGTAGCCCCCTTTGGTATTTCGTCCACGATGACGATCCGTCGCGGCACTTTGAAGTCGGTCAGATGTTCGCCTACGAATGCCCGCAGCGACTTTTCGTCGGCGGTCGCGTTCTCGCGCAGCACCACGACAGCCGCGACATCCTCGCCGAGTTTGTCATGGGGCACCGCGAAGGTTACCGCCTGTGCCACGGCGGTGTGTTCCATCAGAACGTTGTCGACTTCGAGGGGGGCGATTTTTTCGCCGCCCCGGTTGATGATCTCTTTCAATCGACCGCTGATGGTTAGGTAGCCGTCGGGGTCGAGAAATCCTTGATCGCCGGTGCGGAACCAGCCGCCACTGAAGGCGGCTGCATTTGCCTCGGGGTTGTTTTCGTATCCCAAGGTCACGTTCTCGCCGCGAATTACGATCTCGCCTGCTTCGCCCGCGGCGACCAACCCACCCGCGGCATCCATGATCGCAACCTCGGGCCCGGCGGCAGAGCCGACGCTACCCGGTTTGCGGGCGCCCGGCGGCAGCTGATTGCTCGTCATTTGATGGCTCGCTTCGGTCATTCCGTAGGATTCGATGACCGGCGAGTCAAAAAGTGCTTCGAGGCCCTGCATTACCGGCGGCGGCAAGGACGACGAGGAGGAACGGATGAACCGCAGATCCATGCGCGCCACAATGTCCTTGTTGCGAGCGGCGCGCGATAGGATCGCCTGGTGCATGGTTGGCACGGCGGTGTACCAGGTCGGCTTGACCGTATCGAACCAGCCGAATACCCGCAGCGCATTGAAGCCCGGCGTGCAGTGCACTGACGCACCCGCCGCGAGCGAGGCCGAGACGGCGGCGATGAGGCCGTGGATGTGAAACAGCGGCATGATGTTGAGACACCGGTCGCCTGGGCCAAGGCGCAACGTCGCACCGATATTGCGGGCCGAAGCCGCGATATTGGTGTGGGTCAGGGGAACGATCTTAGGCCGCGAGGTCGTGCCCGAGGTGTGCAGCACGAGCGCGACATCGTCCGCTTGCGCCGGACCGCCGGTTCCGACCGCGCCGGTCGATGGTCCGTCGAGGACGAACGTTCCCGCGGCAGCAGTGGTATTGGGGGTCAGGGTCACGATGGCAATGCCGAGCGCTCGCGCCACCTCGATGGCGGGCGACTCGTCGCCGGCTTGTACGATCAGCGCCTTTGCCTTTAGGTCTTCCAAGTAAAAGCGGAACTCGTCCGAACGATAGGCTGGGTTCAAGGGCGCGGTCGTCGCGCTCGCGGCAATTGCGACAAAAGCTGCGGCCATTTCCGGCCCGTTGGGCAGAACGATAGCCACCCGGTTGTTGCGGCCGATGCCCAGTGCGTTGAGCTTTACGCGGGTCTCGACGGTAAGCGTGCGGAGCTCTCCGAAGGTCATGATCACCCGGTCTGGCGCGCCGATGGCCGCTCCATCGTCGGCATGCTTGGCGAGGGCATCGTGGAGAAGTGTGGCCACTGGACTACACGCTCTTGCCCTGGCGCCCGGCAAGATCTTGGATGAACTGCCACGCGACCCGGCCCGAACGGGCGCCGCGGGTCATCGACCATTCGATCGCTTCGGCATGCAAGTGCGCAGGGTCGATGCTGAGCCCAAGTTCCCGCACATAGCCCTGAATCATGGCGAGATACTCCTCCTGGTTGCAGCTATGGAAGCCAAGCCACAGGCCAAAACGATCCGACAGCGATACCTTTTCCTCGACCGACTCGGAGGGATTGATCGCCGTCGAGCGTTCGTTTTCGATCATGTCGCGCGGCATCAGGTGACGACGGTTGGACGTCGCATAGAAGATGACGTTGGCCGGGCGTCCCTCAAGGCCGCCTTCGAGGACTGCTTTGAGCGACTTGTAGCTTGTGTCTGTGGTATCGAACGACAGGTCGTCGCAAAACAAAACGCATCGGCGCGAGCCGGCCGCGAGCACGGCTAGGAGTTGCGGCAGCGTCGGGATGTCCTCCCGGTGGATTTCAACTAGCACCAAGGCGCCAGGCGTTTCGGCGTTGATCGCGGCGTGCACGGCTTTCACTAAAGAACTCTTGCCCATCCCGCGCGCGCCCCACAACAACGCATTGTTTGCCGCGTGGCCCGCCGCAAATCGCCGCGTGTTGTCGAGTAGGACGTCGCGTACCCGATCGATCCCGACCAACATCGCTAAGTCTACATGGGCGACCGCGGGGATCGCCTGCAACCTGCTGCCTTGGGCGTGCCAGACAAAGGCGTCGGCCCGCGCTAGATCGGCGGCTGGCGGGGCTGCGGGCTGGAGGGCCTCCAAAGCATCCGCGATGCGGGTCAGAAGGGGTTTGAGATCGTGATCGCTCATGGCAAGACCCTACGTCGGGGCGCGGGCGATGCAAAGTCTGAACAGGCGAGTCCAATAGGCGGATTCCATGTCAAGAAATGTCCATTGCTCCGGACCAAAAGGGCTATGCAACGTGATTTGCAATCGGGCAGGGGCCGTTTATAGTCCGCCAGCCATTTGGGCTGAATTTCGGGAGTTTCCATGTTGATTTCGATGGCCTTTGCACAAGGGGCCGAGGGCGGCGGCGCTTTCGGCGGTGGCGGCATTATCAGTCTGCTACCGTTGGTCCTTATTTTTGTCGTTTTCTACTTTCTGCTGATCCGGCCACAACAAAAAAAGGTCAAGGCGCACCGCCAGATGGTCAGCAATTTGCGCCGTGGCGACAGCGTCGTGACCGGTGGCGGGATTATCGGCAAGGTCACCAAGGTCTTGGATGACAATCGAGTCGAAGTGGAAATCTCTGACGGGGTTCGGGTTCAAGTGGCGCGCGGCACCATTCAAGACGTGGTTACCCGGGCGGAGCCGGTCGGCGACGACAAATAGGTTGCCGATCCCGGCTGCAGCGATCCGGAAGCAAACTCCACCAGGCCGGCGGAGTATAGAAATTTGAGCAGGCGCGGTTAGATGCTGCAGTTCGCGAAATGGAAGACGACCCTTGTGGCACTGGTCGTGGCGGCCGGCATCGTGTTCCTGCTGCCCAATTTTTTCCCGCGTGCCAGCGTCGAAAAATGGCCGAGCTGGCTGCCCAATCAGCAGATCAACCTTGGCCTCGACCTGCAAGGCGGTTCCCACCTTCTGCTTGAGGTCGACGTCGATTCGGTTATCCGCGAGCGCCTTGAATCCCTTGAGAGCGAGGTGCGCAGGGCGCTGCGGGCCGCACGGGTAAACTACACCGGCATCGGCATCGAACAGAGTGCGGTGCGAGTCCGCTTGACGAGCCCCGAACAGCGTGACGCCGCCGTGAACGCCCTTCGGGCCCTGTCACAGCCGATCGTTTCAAATGCGTTCCTCAGCGTAGGCGCGCAGGACCTTGACGTCGACGTAGACGGAGAGGGCATCGCCAAAATCACGCTCACCGAAGAAGCCATTACCGAACGCCGCCGCGCCGCGGTCGAACAATCGATCGAGATCGTCCGCCGCCGCATCGACGAAACCGGCACCCGTGAGCCGTCGATTCAACGTCAGGGCGAAGATAGGATCTTGGTTCAGTTGCCGGGTCTCGACGACCCTGCGCGGATCAAACGCCTGCTCGGGCAAACCGCGCGCCTAACGTTTCAAATGGTCGATACCGAAGCGCGCTCCGGTGGTCGGGCGCCGCCCGGTTCGGTGGCGCTTCCGGCGGACGGCCGATCGTCGAGCCAGCAGACCGAATACATCGTGCGCCGCGAAATCATCGTGAGCGGCGAGAACTTGATTACAGCGTCCACAACCTTCGACCAGCAATCGGGCGGCCCGGCGGTTAGTTTCCGGTTCGATGCGGCGGGTGGCCGCCGTTTCGGACAGGCGACCACCGACAATGTCGGGCGACCCTTCGCCATCGTGCTTGACGGCAGGGTGATAAGCGCACCGGTCATTCGCCAACCCATCCTCGGCGGTTCGGGGATCATTACCGGCGGCTTTTCGGTCCAAGAGGCCAACGATCTGGCGCTTCTGTTGCGCGCGGGCGCGCTGCCCGCGCCCCTAAACATCCTTGAAGAACGCTCGGTCGGGCCGGGTCTTGGCGCTGACTCCGTCGCAGCGGGCGAACTCGCGAGCGTGATCGCCTTTGTCGCGGTCATGGTCTTCATGGTCATGGCCTATGGGCTGTTCGGTATGGTCGCCAACATTGCGCTGCTGGTGAACATGATTTTGATCGGCGGCGGCCTGTCGCTGTTGCAGGCGACTCTGACGCTGCCGGGTATCGCCGGGGTAGTCCTGACGATCGGCATGGCGGTCGATGCCAACGTACTTATTTTCGAGCGTATTCGAGAAGAGGTCCGAACCGGCAAAACGCCGATAGCGGCGATCGACGCCGGATATTCGCGCGCCCTTTCGACGATCATCGACGCCAACGTGACGACGTTAATTGCCGCGGTTCTGCTGTTCCAGTTCGGCTCAGGGCCGGTCAAGGGTTTTGCCGTTACCCTCGCCTTCGGGATAGCAAGTTCGATGTTCACCGCAATCACGATGTCTCGCCTGATCGTGATTACGTGGCTACGCTCGCGCCGTCCGACGAAATTGCCGATCTAGAGGCGCACAGATGGCTTGGAAACTCAAACTCGTCCCGGACAACACCCATGTTCCCTTCATGGGCGTGCGCAGATTGGCATTCGGTTTCTCCGGGGCTCTGGCGATCTTGTCCATTGTTCTCCTGTTCATACTTGGACTGAACTTCGGGATCGATTTCCGTGGGGGCACGTTGATCCAGGCAAAGACCCCGGCGGTTGCCAATATCGCGGCGATGCGCGATGCGGTCAGTAGCTTGGACCTAGGCGATTTGTCTTTGCAGGAGTTCGGTTCGGCCGATGAGGTTCTCATTCGGGTGGAACGCCAGGTTGGCGACGCCGCAGAGCAACAGGCCGCGGTCGAGGTCATCAAGCAAGCGCTCGAGAAGTCGGTCGGAAGCGGAATCGAGTTCCGCCGCGTCGAGTTCGTTGGTCCGCAGGTGTCGAGCGAGTTGGTGCGGGCAGGGGCGCTCGCGCTCGGTCTCGCGCTGGCCGCGATGCTGGTCTACATCTGGTTTCGGTTCGAGTGGCAGTTCTCTGTAGGTGCCGTGATGGCGCTCGTCCACGATGTCATTCTGACATTTGGCTTTTTTGCGGTTACCGGTCTGGAGTTCAACCTCTCGATCGTCGCCGCGATCTTGACCATTGTCGGGTATTCGATGAACGACACGGTCGTGGTCTACGACCGCGTGCGCGAGAATCTGCGCAAATTCAAAAAAATGGAACTGCGCGAGCTGCTCGACCTGTCGATCAACGACACGCTCTCGCGCACCACACTGACCTCGTTCACAACTTTGCTGGCGTTGATCGCCTTGGCGGTTGTCGGCGGACCGGTGATCGCCGGGTTCGTTATGGCGATGATTTGGGGCGTCGTGATCGGCACCTATTCGTCGATCTTTGTGGCAGCGCCCGTCCTGCTCTATCTCGGTGTCCGCCGTCAGGCGTTCGACAAGAACACCGAAGAGGGCGCCGGCGACGCTAGTCCCGCCTAGGCGGGTCATGGACGTCACCCCGCTCATTCCGCGCGGTCGCCAAGTCATCAACAGCTACGGCGCCGGCGGTTTTTTGGTTTCGGGCGAACGCTATGACGGGTCGCTCCTGGTCTTCCCCGAGCGCGTCGCCCCCTTTGCCCCGGCAAGCTGGGACGACCTTGTACTGGAACATCTTTCCGACATCCTCACCGCCGAACCCCGGGTCGAATTGCTGTTATTGGGCTGCGGCCCGGCGATCAAGCCGCTCGACCCTGCGTTGCGTGCGGCGCTGCGGGACGCCCGCATTGGCATCGATTTGATGGACACCGGCGCGGCCTGCCGTACCTACAATGTCCTAATGGCAGAAGACCGCCGGGTTGCCGCCGCCGTCATTGCGCTTGCTTAGGAACCGGTCGCTGCGGCCGCGCGTGCTGATGCAAATCGCCAAATGCCCGGCAAATTGAAAACGGCGCTAGCCGACACCCTGCATAAGACCCGCCGGTTTGGATACTGGTCGTTGAACAACGTGCCGTGGGGTGTGCGTTCGGCCCTCGGCCTACTGTTCGTCGCCGGCGGCATCTTCAGCGTGCTCCCGGTTCTTGGGATTTGGATGCTGCCGGTCGGCATCGTTCTGATATCGCTCGACATCCCGCCCTGGCGCGATCAGTTGTTGCGATGGCTGAAGGACAAAGAGCGGGACATCGAACCCAACGACAAGGCCTAAGGTTTGCCCGGCGCCGCCGCGCGCGTCAGAATGTTCGGATGACACCGCTTCCCCCAACCACCGTAACCGGCCTTGGCCGGGCCCCCCATCTGCTCGCCGGCCTGATCCTCGGCGGGATTGTGTCGGTGTGGGCTATCGGCATGGCGGTCGCCGTGAACGCTTCCTCGGCCGCAGACGCCGACTCCGGGACAATCGTGTCGGTGTTCTCGCCCTCGGACGAACGCGCCGCCATTGCGGCGATCCGCGCGGCGGGTGGGCGCTTGGTCGCCAACCCAGCCGCCGGGACGTGGATTGTCCATAGCGATGAAACCGGCTTTGCCCGGCGCTTACGGCGGGCCGGCGCTCTAGGCGTCTTCGGGACACTGCCCGTCGCATTGCCGGGTGCCGGAGGGTGCTATCCGGTGCTGACCGGCCATGTCCCGCTATTCTCGCCCGCCCGGCCCAAGCCCGACGTTTGAAAACCCTCGTTCCCGCAGTTGTGGTGACGTTCGGACAAAAGAAAGGGGCCCCGGAGGGCCCCTTTCGTCGCACGGAATATAGTCCGTTTAGTAAAGGTTTTGCGCCGATACCATCGCGTAGAGCATGGGGATCGACAGCAAAGTGTTGGTCCGCGAGAACAGCATCGCGGTGCGTGCTGACTTTGCCTTGGTGGCGGCGTCGGCTTCGACGATACCAAGCGCCTTCTTCTGGTTCGGCCAAATCACGAACCAAACGTTGAACCACATGATCGCACCGAGATACATCCCGATACCGATCGTGGTGTGGCGGGCCACACCGGAGTCGATGCCAAGCCCAAGGGCCGCACCGAGATAATCGTTGATCCATGCCAGGATCAGGCCGGTGACGATGGTCGCCATCGCACCCCAGCGGAACCAAAACAGCGCCGACGGTGCAATATGCTTGGAAACCGCCGGTTTCAGTTCATCCGGCACCTTCGGCATCGTCGGAATCTGAACGAAGTTGAAGTACCACAGCAGGCCGATCCACATCACGCCGGAGATGACGTGCAGCCAACGGAACAGGAACGACCACCAATTGGTATCGAACTCGAGGCCCTGGCCATGCCAGCCGACCACGACCGCAATCATGACGATTGTCAGCACAACGCCGGCAATGATCGTCGATTGCAGATTTTGAAGAATAGAACCCATAGGACGCGCCTCCCTCGAAGGTTCACACAAGATATTGTGTGATAGAACCTAAATCGGTCGAACTATAGAACGATTCTCATTTACCCCGCAACAGAGCGCCGCGACAATTGGTGCGGGCGCAACCAAAGGGATACCCCATGTCGGCTGAGGCCGCGCTGCTGCAATGTGCCGGGGAACTTCGGGAGCGGGATCCCGACCGCTATCTCGTGACCACGCTCCTGCCGCCCGCGGGTCGCAAGGTCGCCGTGGCGCTGTTCGCCTTCGACCTCGAACTGGCGCGTATCCGCGATGCCGTCAGCGAACCGATGCTGGGGGAGATCCGGCTCCAATTTTGGCGTGACACGCTGGACGGGGTGAAGCGCGGCGCGGTCGCGGCGCACCCGGTCGCGCAGGCGATCGCGGCAACGATGGTTGACGCTAGGTTGATCGCGGCAATGACGGCCTTAGTCGATGTGCGGGCGCGCGATCTCGACGACACGCCCTTTGCGGACGTGGACGCGCTGGCATCCTACGGTGCGGCCACCGCCGGTGCGGTCAATGCGCTCCTGTTGACGGCACTCGGAATTCGGGATGTCGATGTTGCTGGCGCTGCCCGGTCCGCTGGAACCGGCTGGGCCCTCGTTGGCCTGATGCGCAACCTACCGCGCCGCGCCGCTGGGCGACGGATCCCGATCCCGGCGGATATCCTGGAGCGCCACAACGTCGACCTCGAAGCAACTTTTTCCGGCCACCCCACGCCGGAACTTGGTCGGGCGGTCAGTGATGTCGTCGCCGAAGCCGAACGGCGTCTAACCTTCGCGCGTCGAACGCCGTTGCCAAAGGCGGCACGGCCTGTGTTCGCGACGGTGCTCCTGGCGGTTAGGGACGCCCAGGCGCTCAAACGCGCCAACGGCAACCCGTTCGACCTTAAGCCGCCGGGACCGCTATCGCGCCAACTGTCGGTGGCGTTGGGCGTGCTGACCGGGCGGGTGAGCGGCTAAGGCGAGCGCACTTCAGAGGGCGCGTTCGCACTTTTCTTCGGTGAGATTCTTGGGCGGGGGAAACGTACCGCCGTCGGAGGCGCGTTGGAAGAACACCGCCGAACCGTCTTCGGTGCAGGCCGATAGGTCGTTGAGCCATCGGTATTGGTTGCCGTCGAGCCAAGTGAACGTGCGGCTCGGGCCCTGGGCGCAGGCCGCCACCGTCAACAGAAGGCATGAAAGAATGAAGGCGCGCATGAATGTCTCCGTGGGACTAAGAATCCGGGAAACCTAGAGTCCGACGATGGCGGGCCGTTGTCTGGATTGCGGTCGCGGCGCGAAATTATTGTGGCAAATTTGGGGCGGACGAGCACCCGCGTGGGGGGCTAAATCGATCGCCGCAATGAAATTCTGCCATAGTGGGAAAACCGCCGCGACAACGATGGCGGCGACAAGACGTTTCGTTTGTTGGGGACGACATGGCAATGCGTTGTTGGGGCGCAATGGCGTGGTGCGTTGCGATGCTGTGGGTGTCGTCGGTATCGGCGCAGCAGCTCCAGGGCGCGGCGCGGGTAGTGGACGGCGATACCTTGCGTGTGGCCGGCGAACGGGTACGGCTATTCGGGATCGACGCACCGGAAAGCGGTCAACCTTGCCGTGACGGTGGCGACTGCGGCGCCCAGTCCAAAGCCCATTTGGAAGCGTTGATCGGCGGGCGCGATGTGACGTGCGTGCCCGAGGACGTCGACCGATACGGCCGTGTGGTTGCGACATGCCGGGTCGATGGTGCGGACTTAAACCGCGCGATGGTGCGCGACGGACAGGCCATGCCGTATACCGATTTCTCGCGGCGATACGAGGGCGATGCTCGCGCAGAGCCGCGCTTCAACCCGCCTTGGGCCTATCGCCAGTCCGGCGCCCCGCCGGGGCGTGGTGTCGCCGAGGATCTGGCCGCCATGCGGGAAGACGGCTGCACGATCAAAGGGAATATCTCTGCCCAGGGCGAGCGCATTTACCACCGTCCCGGTGAGCGCAGTTATGCCGCAACCTACATCGACGAAAGCCGCGGCGAACGCTGGTTCTGTGCCGCCGCTGAGGCCGAAGCCGCGGGTTGGCGGGCAGTCCGCCGCTAGCGTGGCTTGCTATTTGTTGCCCGACGTCGCCAGGATTTCGCTCAGCGGCACCCCGGATTTTAGCCGCGCCGCGCGGGTTTCCTCCTCCGCGCGTTCCGCGGTTGCCTTGGCGATCACTGCTTCGGCCCGATCGCGCGGAATAACCAAGACCCCGTCCGGCCCGCCGCAAACAAAGTCGCCGGGGTGAATCACGACATCGCCGATCGCGATCGGGACGCCGGTGTCGCCGCGCTGGCCTTTGGTCGAACCCCGCAGCGACAGGCCGATGGCATAGACCGGAAAGCCCAGCGCGGCGATCTCGTCGATGTCGCGGGCGCGTCCATTGGTGACGCAACCCACGATCCCCTTTATTTGGCAGGCAGTGCTCGCCGTGTCGCCCCACACCGCGGTGCGCGCGCCCCCGCCCGAATCGATGACGATCACATCGCCGGGCGCGGCCTCGCCGACCGCACGGGTCACGGCAGTATTGTCGCCGGGCGGGCAGCGAACGGTGAACGCCGTACCGACCATCGGCGTGTTGGGCACCAGTTGATGTATTTCGGGCGGCAGGTCGCATGCGGCCGGGGCCGCTTCGGACAGCGTTGGGACGGGAAAAGCGCGCAGGGCGGCGACGATTTCGGCGATGTTCATGGGTTCTCCTATCCGCAAAGGCGGGGTAGCGACGGGCCTGCGCCGTTCCATCCTTCCCGCCATTGCCTGCGGCGTCTAGGGTAGGGGTGGCGATCGGAGGCGGTATGCATTTTCATTCGATGGACGACGCGGCCTGGCAACAAACCAACACGCCCGGTTCGCAGAAGGTCGAGCTTTGGCGCGGCGGGCCGAACACCTACATGGTGGCCTTCAAGATCAAGGCCGGGACATCGTTCAAGGCCCATGCGCCGACCGCTTGGGAGCAACTCACCGTGGTCAGCGGTCGTTGGCAGGTGAACGACCGTATTCTCGGTCCCGGCGACGTCGCGGTCACGGCACCCCATGAAGAACACGTCGAACGGGCCATCGAGGACACGGTCATCATGGTCTCCGTCGGCAACAACGACCTGGTTGGCTGAACTCACTCTTTCTTTGCAGCGACCGCCTCCAACTCCAAAAGCACCTCGGGCAACGCGAGCGCTTTGACGTAAACCAACGTGCCCGCTTGGGTGTGTCCCTTGAAGTGCTTCTTGCCGGCCTGGGCAATCGCGCCGATATCGCCCGGATTCACCATATAGAGGTTGGTCTTCACGACGTCGGTGACGTCCATCCCGGCTTCATGCAGGGTTTCGACGACTCGCGCATAGACGATATCGGCCTGAGTCTCGGCGTCGGGCGGCGTGACGCCATTTTCGTCCGTCGCCGTTTGCCCGGAAATATAGAGAACGCGCGAGCCCGGCGGGATCTCGACGCTTCGATTGCGATAGCCGCCGTGTGGATTGCGAATGACGTTGCTGGTCATGCCCGATCTCCCTGTTGATTCACGCGCTCATGGTAGCGTGAATCGATACCCAAGGGCATTGCCGATGCTGGAACCTCGTGCACGGTCGGTCGTCGCGGCGGCGCGCGCCCTGGGCGCCGCTAGTTCTGCTGCCGCGGTTCCGAGTGCGGCGGCGTCTCTACCGCCGACAATCGACCGCCGCCAGCGTAGCGCGAGACGAACTGGCTGGCCACCATGTCGCCCGCGACGTTGACAACGGTGCGGCACATATCGAGCAGCCGATCGACGCCTAAAATGATGGCGATGCCGGATGGCGGCACTCCGATGCTCGCCAGGATCGTCGATAGAATGACGATGCCAACGCCCGGTGTTCCGGGCGATCCGATGGCCGCGCCGGTCGCCATGACGACGATCAGAACCATGCCTGCCAGGCCGATGTCGACGCCGTAGACCTGCGCCAGGAACAGCGCTGCAACGCCTTGGTAGAGTGCCGTTCCCCCCATGTTGATGGTGGTGCCGAGCGGAATGACGAACCGGGCAATATTGGCATGCACGCCGAGCTTGCCGACGACGGTGGTCAAAGTGACCGGCATAACAGCGGCCGAGCTGGATGTCGAAAACGCGAGCAACAGGGGCTCGCGGGCGGCACGCAAGAACCGCAGCGGCGGGGTGCCGGTCCACCAAGCCACGGCAAGGTACAGCGCGAGCAAGATCGCCAGCCCGAGCACGACCGTTGCCATGTACACGGCGGTGCTGAGCAGGGCGGCGACGCCGACACGCGCGGTAATCTGGGCGAGCAATCCGAACACCGCCAAGGGGGCGAAGCGTAAGACCACGGTCACGACCGCCATCGCCACGGCTTGAACCGACGCGAGCAGTTCCAGCAGGGGGCGTCGTTGGTCGCCGGAAATCGAAATCATCGCAACACCGATGATGACGGCGGCAATGACGATTTGAAGCATGTTGCCCGAAACGAAGGTCGCCAGCGGATCCTTCGGGAAGATCGACGCAATCACGTCGGGAAATTCCGCGAGCCCGGGGAGAGTTGCCGGTTGAACATCGTTGAGCGCGGCATCGGCGGCCGTCACCGCGCCGTCGATCAGCAGGCCCGGCTGCACGATCAGCGCCAAGGCAATGCCGACAATGGCGGCCAGGATCGTGAAAACCAGGAAGAACCCGATAGTCCACCCACCGATCGCCCCGAGCTGCCCGGTGTTGCCGCCGGCGATCCCGCGAATCACCGACGCGACGACCAACGGAATGACGACGAACTGAATGGCGAGCAAAAATAGCTTACCGGGCAACGCGACCCAATTGCCCACCAGCGACGCGTTGGCGGGCGACAGCAGGCCGCCGGTCGGGCCGATCGCCAAGCCAAAGCCGATTCCCAGCGCCATCCCGACGAGTACCTGGAGCCACAGGCGTTCGCGCAGGAGGGTCAGAAGCTTGCGCCGACCGCGGATTCGCCCCCCGTGATTATTGTTGCCGCTGTGTTCCACGGTTGGACCGTTGGGTGCCATTGGGGCCTTGTAGCGGGAAGACAGCGCCTTCGCATTGCGCCCCGTCAAGTGTCTCGGCGGCCCACGGTTGCTATAGTGTGCTTGTGGTCGGGTCGCCCCATGATAATACCGCCGTTGAGGCAGTAGTTCGCGCAGTGTGGGATCGGTTCCTCGCGCACGATAAAGGGGGAATGCTGGCCCTTCTGGACGAGAGTTGCACGATTTGGGACGTGTTCGAACCGGCGCTCGTCGCTAAAGGGACCCTGCGCGCTTACGTTGACGCCGACTACGACCAAAAGGCCAAACGCGGCGCCCTGACCTTTCGTCAGAGCAATTTCGTCACCGACGTGTGGGGAGACATGGCCGTGGTCCGGTTCAACTCGTTTGCCGCCTACGCCCCACCTAATCCGCACACCGGTGAAGGCCGCACCACGGTGGTGCTCCGCCGCTTTACGAACGGTTGGCGTGTGGTACACGTCCATGAGGGGCGCCTACCCACCGGTGCGCCGCCGATTGATGAGTAGGGGCGGTCTGTCCGATTGGAAGGCGGCGCGTTCAACCAGCGCCGCACCGAACTGCTTGCAACGTGGATGCAGAAATCCACGCCTGATCCGGTCATAACAAAACTTGTGGATAACCCGCCGGCTGGGGCCGCTGCGACGTGGCTGGTGTGGAGCCAGCCGTGTAGGCTGCCCGCGAGCCGAAAGGTGGGGTACCGCCGGACATGACAGTGACGAAGAACAGGTGAAATGATGGCAGGCAGCGTGAATAAGGTCATTCTGGTGGGCAATTTGGGGCGCGATCCCGAAGTGCGCTCGACCCAACAGGGCGGCGAACTGTGCAATTTATCGATCGCGACCTCAGAGACATGGCGTGACAAAGGCACCGGCGAGCGGCGCGAACGGACCGAATGGCACCGCGTCGTGATCTTCAACGAGAACTTGGTGAAGGTTGCCAAGGAATACCTGCAAAAGGGCCGCAAGGTATACGTCGAGGGCCAATTGCAGACCCGCAAGTGGCAAGACCAATCTGGCCAGGACCGTTACTCCACCGAGGTCGTCCTCGGGCGCTTCCGCGGCGATCTTCAAATCCTCGACGGGCGCAGCCAGGGCGGCGGGGGCGGTCAAATTGAAGGCGGCGGCGGATACGATTCACTGCCCGACGAGCCCGGTCGTTCTATGCCCCAGGCCGATTTGGACGACGAGATCCCGTTCTAGACGTCGAGTTTCGGGGGCCCATCTGACGTACCGGCAGACCACGTCGTCGGGGGCATGTGCTTGCTTAATGAAAAACATTCGCTAAGCGAATTAAGCTGTTGTTTTAATTAGATAAAATGAGGTGGTCCGGCGCGGTGACGCAGCGGCGGCCCCTTGACGGCGTCGCGCGGCGTGCCAATATGACTGACTGGTCAGTCATATTGGAGCGATGATGCCTGACGTAAAGACAGTTGCCGCCGCCGACCCTCGAACCCGGCGTGCCGACAAAGAGGCCGATATCCTGCGGGCGGCGCGGACGCAGTTCCTGACGCGCGGTTATGCCGCGACCCGCCTTGACGACATCGCAGCACAGGCTGGCGTCGCGAAGGGAACGCTCTACCTCTATTTCCGGAGCAAGGAAGACCTCTTCCAATCGCTGGTGCGCACGGCGATCGTTCCGAACCTGGCGAAGCTGGAGGCGCTGGCGGCGGCGTGGGAGGGACCGGTTGCCGCTCTTCTCCACCGTTTTGCCGATTTCGCCGCCGAGGTGGTGCGCAACGACGATCTTGCGGCGATGCCCCGCCTGCTGCTGGCCGAGGCGCGGACCTTCCCCGATCTCACTCGATTTTATCACCGCGAGGTCGCCACCCGTGGATTGCGACTATTGGCAGGTGGCATTAGCCGAGGTGTCGCGCAGGGCGAGTTTCGCCCGGTCGAGCCTGCCGTCGCGGCCCGCTTGCTGATCGCGCCCTTTGCTTTCATGGCGATGTGGCGCGGCGCTTTCGGTCCGCACGATGAAGACCCGGTCGATCCGGCCGCAGTTGCGAAAACCCACATCGACGTCTTTCTCGACGGCCTGCGCGTCCACCCCAGGAGTGCCCCATGACCAACGTCTTCGATTGGATCAGAGAGACCGCCGCCGCCGTCGCTATGGCCGTCGCGGCCCTTTTCGGTGCCGCCGACGAGGGGCCACCCGCCTACCAAGGCTATATCGAGGGCGACTACGTCCGCATCGGCGCCGCCAAAACGGCGATCTCGGGGTCGCGCAGACCGGTGCGCAG
>CAYGKG010000041.1:0-24252 GCA_964350495.1 uncultured Alphaproteobacteria bacterium | reverse complement strand
TACCTTCGAACGAGATCGACACCTCTCGCTGCGGCTGGTTGCTGATCAGGTCGCCGAGTTCCCGACGACCGGGGCCGCCCAACATCAGGCTGAGACTGTTTCCGATCAGGGAATCGGTCTCGTAACCCAATGTACGCCGCCAGGCCGGGTTAAGCCGTTGAATACGTCCGTCGAGGTCCAGCACCGCGACCAAATCCTGTGACAAATTCAGGAATCGTTCCGCCTCCCGTTCCAACAGTTTTCGATCGGTGGTGTCGTGAACAACCGCAAGTCTTTCGTTATCCCCCACCAAGGCAACCGATACTTCCGCGGTAAAGAACGTTCCGTCCTCGCGCTTGCCCAGGGCCTCTTTGTCTGACCCGCCTGGGATTGCACCGGGGGGCAAGGGCATCAGGTCCTTTAGCGTACGAGGTTGGTCGATCCGCTCCGCACCGAACTGCCGAGCTGCCGAGCCGCTAAGGCCGCGGATTTCTCCACCTCGGCCGACACTGATAATGGCGTCCCTGCTGGTTTCGAAAACGGCAAAAAGTCGCCGCCGCCACAGACCGGTTTCCTCGGTCTGGTGAGCAATGGCCTGGGCCTGATGTCCGATCGTCGAGACCAAGGACGCCCCGAAACTCAACATTGTCGCGAACATCAGGGGGACAGCGTCGAGTACGATAGGTACAGCGCTCTGGTAGGCGAGAGCCAGGCCCACGATTCCGACGACCGAACCGCTGCATACTATCGATGCGCATTTCCAAGACTGTTTGCGCATCGCCCAAAAAGCACCGAGGGACACGCCCAACGTTAGGAGTAGGACGAGCCAACGGGGTAAGCGAGTAAGTTCCCGGCCTTGGACGATGGATTCGTAGGCTAGCGCCTGCACGAAAACGCCCGGTAGTGCTTGATAGCGCGGCACCGCGATTTGATCGCCCAATTCAACTGCGGAGGACCCAACAAGAATTTTCCGACCGCGCAACGCGTCGGGGTCGATCTGTCCCGACAGAACATCGAAGAACGAATAGACGTCAAGATCGGACACGCGAATGCCGTAGTCGATGTAGAAAGGACGGTGGTCGAGGACGTTGTTGGTCGCCAATCGAACGCCCAGGAAGGGAAAGATCAGGTCACCGAAATCCTGAAGCGGCTCAACCCGTCGGACCGCACCATCGGCTTCAGGTCTCACATTGATCGACGCAAGGGTTGCATGGCGCGAAAACCGGGGGAGGGGAAGGGATGCGACCACCATTTCGGCGGTAGTCGGATCGGCGAATTGCCGGAAAGTGGGCAATATCGCTGGCGTTCGCAGGCCAGCGAGGGCCGCTTCTAGGGCAGAATCCTGGCCTTCTGTGGTGCGGGCGCTGAAATCGACGTCGTAAGCGATCGGCCCAGCGTTCAGCTCCTGGAGGGTTTCGACCAATTGGGCGTGAAATGTGCGAGGCCAGGGCCAAACGCCGATGCGGCCAATACTCTCAGCATCGATCGCGATGACCGCCAAGCTGCCCGACACACCGCGTTGCACCGCCGAAAAGCGAAGATCGGCGAATGTTCGTTCGGCGAACTCAAGAGCCCCCGAGAGATAGGCAACCGCGACGACCCCAAAGACCGCAAGCGGGGCTAGGAAACGGCGCACCTAGGGTCCGTTCCCATTGCCGTTACCGTTGCCCCCGGCATTACCGCCGCCGTTCCCACCGGCATTGCCACCACCGTTGCCACCGGTATTGCCGCCACCGTTCCCACCGGCATTCCCGCTGGCCGAGCCGACACTCACGCTCACGCTCTCTGGACCACCGTTCTGTGAATTACCGTTTTCTTGTCCGCTGTTACCCCGACCGTTTCCGGAACCGCGCTGGCCGGCCTGGGCCGCCTGGCTATTGCCGCGACCCGGTGCCGCAGACCGGGACCCGCTAGGGGCGGCGTCCAGATTGCCGCGGGTAGAGGACGGGTCTTGTCCCGGCGGCGTTGCGCCGACACTGAGGGAAAGCCCGCCGGGCCCAAAGCCGACGTTGGCGGACAGCCCAGCCGTCACGTCGGCGCTTTGGAAATCGCCAGATTCTGTAGGCGGCGATACACCAACGACGCCTTCGCTAACGCTGACCGTTGCCGTTTGACCGACGACGGTAACGGCGAAAATCGTACCTTTTACGCCGGCAACGAGAAAAGGTGTGCGAACTTTGAAGCGCGGTCCGCGACCGCTGACCACTTCGTAGACGGCGCGACCGAAGGCTTGAAGGACTGTGGTCGAAGTGGCGTCCGGCTGCAGCTCGACACGGGTACCGGCCGCAATATCGATCCGGTCGCCGCTTCGTTCGATGGTCGCGCTACTTCTGGGCCCGGTGATGATGACGGCCGTCGGCGAAACCGTGTCGCCGACGACGAGGGCCTGACTGGGATCCGTCGCGCTGCGCGATACTTGCACCTGACCGCTGACGGTGCGAGCCGTCCAAACTCCGCTTTGCGCCAGCACAGCGCCGGGCCAGAGCAAAGAGAGCAAAAGACCAAAGGTCAAGAACGCGGCGATCCGGTGTAGCCCGGCCATAGCAGATCCCCTTTTTAACCAAATACCAAACAAACATAAGACATCACCGGCGAGGGGCCCTGCTCCGGTGTGTGGCCCAGTCTAAGGGACGTAGAGGGCAATAGGCAATTGCTGCCTGGCAAAGTCGCCCCGGTCGGCAAACTTTACCTTTCCTTAATGCAGACCCCTGACAATGAGCGCCGATCAGAAATTTACCGCGACGGCGGAAGAGCTCATGGATCTCAACAAAATACCCGTCCTGAAGATGATCACGACCCAGATGGACTGGCTCAATCAGCGACAGAAGGTCATTTCGCAGAACATCGCGAATGCCGACACACCGGATTACGTTGCCCACGACTTGGCGCCGCTCGACTTCGCCGACCTTGCGCGGGGCCAGGGCACGAAGCTCAAGATGAAAGTTTCCAGTCCGCAACACATCGCCGACCCGAACGGGCGCGACGGCGAACTGCGCGGCAAAGAAGACAAGAAATTCACTTCGGAACCGTCCGGTAACGGCGTCGTGCTTGAAGAGCAGGCGATGCTCGTTTCCGCCACCCAGGTCGATTACGAACTGATGACCCGGCTGTACCGCAAACATGTCGGCATGCTGCGCACGGCGCTCGGCCGCGGCGCATAGTAACGGAGCAAAGGATTAGGTCATGCCTAACGAGACGCAACTCATCAAGTCGATCATGGTGTCCGCATCCGGCCTGCGCGCGCAAAGCGAGCGCATGCGGGTCATTTCGGAAAACCTAGCCAACGCGAACTCGCTGCCACAAGCGCCGGGGCTCGACCCCTACCGCCGAAAAACGGTTTCGTTCAAAAGCGTGTTGGACCGCGACCAGAACGTCGACTTGGTCAAGATCAAGAAAGTCGGTTTCGATCGGTCGGACTTCAAGAAAGAGTACGACCCCGGTCACCCCGGTGCCGACAAGGACGGCTACGTACTTAGGCCAAACGTCAATTCGCTGATCGAAGCAATGGATATGCGCGAGGCGCAGCGCAGTTACGAAGCCAACATCAACGCGCTCGAAACCGCACGAACGATGCTGATGCGCACCATCGGCATCCTCAATAGCTAACGCGTCTACCTCAGAAGGATACTGACATGGCGACAGCCCCCATCCTCAACGTTGCGTTTCCGGCCGCCGGTGCGGTCAAGAACCAGGCGTTCCACCCTAGCGGAGTCGGAACGCCCAAGGTCAACGGCCAGAGTTTCTCGGAACTGATGCGGCAGGTTGCGGTAGACGGCATCGACCGAACCAATACGTCCGAGCTCCAAGCCACCAAATCGCTCAATAAGAGCACCGATATCGTCGATGTCGTGACCGCAGTGACGAATGCCGAAGTGACTCTTGAGACGGCCATCGCCGTCCGGGATCGAATCATTCAGGCCTACCAGAACATCATCCGGATGCCGATCTAGTCATGAATGTCGGCGAATTCCTCGACCTCTCCCGAGACGGCATTACCGTCCTTCTGTTGACGGTGGGTCCGTTGATGATGATCAGCCTCGCGGTAGGCTTGGGCATTGCCCTGTTCCAAGCGTTGACCCAGATCCAGGAGATGACTCTCACGTTCGTTCCCAAGATACTCGTGACCTTCGTGGCGCTTTTGATCCTCTTGCCCTTCATGATCCGCCAAGTCACCGAGTTCATGGAGCGAATCTCGCAACTCATTATCACCGGCGCCTAAGCAAGGTAGCGGCGATGCTGGCCGAACTTCTGCCGCTCGATGTTTTTGCTGTGTTTTTGGTTTTTGCCCGGCTGTCGGCGGCGTTGATGCTGATGCCGGGGATCGGCGAGGCTTACGTTTCAATTCAGATCCGGCTCGCGGTGGCGATCGTCCTGACGATCGTGATTTGGCCGCTTGTCATTGGGACGCTGCCGGTTCTGCCGGCGACGCCGCTCGAACTTATGATCCTTATTCTGGGCGAGATCGTCGTTGGGATCATGATCGGTATGGCCGCCCGCCTGACTATGAGCGCGCTCCACGTTGCCGGTACCGTGATCGCGTTTCAGTCGAGCCTCGGGTTTGCCCTATTTGTCGATCCCACCCAAGGGACCCAGGGCGCGTTGATCGCGACGTTTCTGACGATTCTGGGGCTGGTCCTGGTCTTCGCCAGCGGCCTACATATGATGATGATTCGCGCGCTCGCGGATTCCTACGTGCTGTTTACCCCCGGCCAGCTCCCACCGTTGGGCGACTTCGCCGCGCTCGCCCTGCGCTACGTATCGAGCTCGTTCCGCGTCGGCATTCAGATCGCGGCGCCGTTCATCGTTTTCGGTCTGGTCTTCTATATCGGGTTGGGAATCCTTGCCCGCCTGCTGCCTCAGATCCAGATTTTCTTCATTGCAATTCCGCTCCAGATTTTCTTGGCCTTGATCATCCTCGGTCTCGTGCTGGCACCGTCGATGATTTGGTTCCTCGATCATTTCGAGCTCCGTTTTTCAGAACTCCTGGCGGACCGCTGATGGCCGACGAACAGGACAAATCACAGAAAACCGAAGACCCGACCGCAAAGCGGTTGGACGAAGCCCACAAGAAAGGGCAGGTCGCCAAATCGCAGGAGTTGAACCACTTTTTCATTTTGTTCGCGGTCACCGCGCTGGTGATGATTTTCGGTCGCGGCGTCCTTCACAGCGTCGGTCAGATCATCTTGCCGTTCCTGGAGTCGCCACACGCGATACCGACAGACCCTGCGCACCTCATCGGAATAAGTTGGACTATTGGCACCAAACTCATTTTGCTCTTGGCGCCGCCCGTCGCCCTGATCATCGTGGCTGCCCTTGCAGCGAACTTGGTCCAGCAAGGGTTCGTGTTTTCCTGGGAGCAAACCAAGCCTAAATTCAGCAAGATATCGCCGATTGCCGGCGCCAAACGCATGTTCTCGCCGCGTTCCGTCGTGGACTTGATCAAAAGCATGCTCAAGCTCGTGATCCTGGGCGGCGTCATCATTTTTCTGATCTTGCCCGAACAGGCCCTGCTCTCGCAGATGATGGCCGTGGATTTGCGCGACCTTTTTGTGATCGTCCGCGCCGAAGCGGTGCGCATGTTGATCCCGATCGTCGTCATCATGTTGTTCGTCGGTTTGGCGGATTTCTGGTACCAAAAGTACGAACACAAGAAAGGTCTGATGATGTCCAAACAGGACATCAAGGACGAGAACAAGAACACCGACGGCGATCCCCAGGTTAAGGCTCGGATTCGCGCCCTGCGCGCCGAACGTGCCCGTCAGCGAATGATGGCGGCGGTGCCCAGCGCGGACGTCATCATCACCAACCCGACTCACTTTGCCGTCGCGTTGCGGTACGAGGCAGCGTCCATGGCGGCGCCGACGTTGGTCGCCAAAGGAACCGACGCGGTCGCGCTGCGCATCCGCGAAACCGGCGAGGAGCACGATATCCCCATCATCGAAAACCCGCCGCTCGCCCGAGCGATCTATGCCACGGTCGAAATCGGACAAGAGGTTCAGGCCGACCACTACAAGGCGGTGGCCGAGGTCATCGGCTACGTCATGAAGATCAAGGGCGAGGCGATTCGCCGCAAATTCACCGAGGAACCGGCCGCCGTCCATGCCGACGCCTAGCCCCCTGGTTGCCGTCTCCGCGGTCGCCTCGCGTAGCTCTGCGTGCGTGCATAGCGATAGCCAAAACGCATATCGGACTGGAACAATACGCGAACAATTCGCCTGACGCCCCTGAACTCTGGCGGGTCGCCCCGTCATTTCCCCTGGAGAACAAAACGCGATCAAGCGTCGCCGACTTTCGGTTGGCTTATCGCGCTCGGCCTGCCGCCCGACGCACGACCAAATCGTCCTCTCCTAGGGGGAGCGGGCAGATTATCGTTGGCTTGAACAATTTCTTTCGCGTGCTAGTCCTTGCGCCGTCAATGAAAAAACCCGCAAGGAAGCGCGATGATGGGGACAGCCGAAAAGAGCGATCGGACAATTATTATCGGCGCCGGACCGGTTGGCTTGACCTGTGCCTATACGCTCGCGCTGGCTGGCCTACCGGTGCTGGTGATTGAAAGCGAACCCGATGTCCCGACCGATATGCGGGCATCGACGTGGCATCCCCCGACTCTCGACTTCATGGACGACCTCGGCGTTGCGGACCATCTCGTGGCCCACGGCGCGGTCGCGCCGACGTGGCAGTGGCGCATCAAAGAAACCGGCGCGCGCGCCGTATTCGACCTTGGCGTCCTAGACGGTGAGACCCGTCATCCTTACCGGCTTCAATGCGAGCAGGTTCATGCGGTCCGCTTTTTGGCGGAGAAGTTGGTAGGGCTCGATCCGGCGGCGCTGCGTTTTGGTGCCACTGCCATTGCCGTCGAGCAGGACGACGACTCGGTTAGCGTGACCCTCGATGTGGGCGGCGAACGCGAGGTTGTCCGAGGCCGATATCTGGTCGGTGCCGACGGCGCCCATAGCATCGTTCGCAAATCGCTCGGCCTAGGATTCGGTGGCAAGACCTACGAGACGATGCTTCTGGTGGCGACGATCGCCGACTTTCCCTTTGAGGATCACTACGAAGGTCTTTCCGGCGTCAATTATGTGTGGTCCGCGACGGGGAGCTTTAGCCTGCTGCGCGTGCCGGGAAAATGGCGCTCGGGTATTCGGCCGCAACCTGGCGTGGCGCCGGAGGACTCGCTGAAGGATGAAGCCATCCAGGCCCATTTCAATGCCATCGTGCCGCGCGCCGAACCCTACACGATCGACTCGCGGGGGATGTACCGCGTCCATCAGCGGGTAACGACGCAATTCAGCGTTGGCCGAATGGCGTTGGCCGGCGATGCCGCGCACCTCAACAGTCCGAACGGCGGGATGGGGATGAACTGTGGCATTCACGACGCGGTGAATCTCGCGGATAAACTCAAGCGTATTTGGCGCGGCGAATCGCCCGATCTCTTGGCGCTCTACGACCGCCAGCGTCGACCGGTTGCGACAACCTACGTGAACGAACAAGCCGATAAGAACCACCGCCGGATGCAAATCCGCGATCCGGCGGAACGGCAGGCGATCCTGTCCGAGATGCAGGCAACGGCTGCGGACCCCGACAGAGCCAAGGCGTTCCTTCTGCGCTCGTCGATGATCGCGGGCCTTCGTGAAGCGGGGGAAGTCACCGCCTAAGCCGTCCCAGGAATATCGGCCTGGCCTTGGCATAAGCGGGGGCAGGCGCCGGTCTCGACTAGCCTCGGATTGACGAGAACAAAAAGAAAACATTGACCGTGAGAACAAAGCATGTACATTGTTGCGACCCCGCCCGGATGGCGCTTCTCAGCGGGGCTAGGAAAGCCGAAGGCGCTGTGAAATAAGAAGGAGTGTTCGATGTCGGACGTTGCATTGCGGCTCGTGGGAAAGGACTCGATGGACAGGAAAAAGGCGCTCGAGGCGGCCCTCGGCCAGATCGAACGGGCCTTCGGCAAGGGGTCCGTGATGAAACTCGGGACCGACCAGGTCATCGAGGTCGAGGGGATCTCCACAGGGTCCATTGGGCTCGATATCGCGCTCGGCATCGGCGGCCTGCCGAAGGGCCGGATTGTCGAGATTTTCGGCCCCGAAAGCTCCGGTAAAACGACGCTTGCCCTGCACACCGCAGCCGAGGCCCAGCGTCTCGGCGGAACCGCGGCTTTTGTCGATGCGGAGCATGCGCTGGATCCGTCCTACGCGCGAAAACTCGGTGTCGATGTCGAGGAACTGTTGATTTCCCAGCCGGATACCGGCGAACAAGCGCTGGAGATCGCCGACACGCTGGTGCGTTCTGGCGCGGTCGACGTGTTGGTCATCGATTCGGTTGCGGCGCTTGTGCCGCGCGCGGAGCTCGAGGGCGAAATGGGCGATACCCACGTCGGTCTCCAGGCACGTTTGATGAGCCAAGCGCTGCGTAAACTGACCGCATCGATCGCGCGCTCCAACTGCATGGTTATCTTCATCAATCAAATCCGGATGAAGATCGGGGTTATGTTCGGCAATCCTGAAACCACGTCGGGCGGCAACGCCCTCAAGTTTTATGCCTCGGTTCGTCTTGATATCCGTCGCATCGGCGCGATCAAGGACAAGGACGAGGTTGTCGGCTCGCAAACCCGGGTCAAGGTCGTGAAGAACAAGGTTGCCTCGCCGTTTAAGGTGGTCGAGTTCGATATCATGTACGGCGAAGGAATTTCGAAGTCCGGCGAATTGCTCGACCTCGGCGTCAAAGCTGGCGTTGTCGATAAATCGGGTTCATGGTTTTCCTATCAAGATCAGCGCATTGGCCAAGGCCGCGAGAATGCCAAGCAGTTCTTGCGGACCAACGCTGAAATCGCCGGTGCGATCGAAGCCGCGATCCGAAGCAATGCAGGTTTGGTGGTGAGCGACGAGATCGACCCGGAGACGGGCGAGGTTACCGACGCCGCCGATACCGCTATGGAAGCCTAGAACCTAGCGAACGTCTTCCTCTCCACTTGACGCGCGGGCCATCGGCTCGCGCGTTTTTCTTTGTATCGCCGACATTGCACCGTCGACGGACCCAGAACCGCGTTGACGGCATGGTGGGCTGGTCAAACTGGACTTGCCTGCCCGACAGGGGCTAAAAGCACCCGCTTCGACGTGATAGAATAAGAGAAAATCCAAAGGGTTAGGGCCGTTACGTCGCGGCCCGGAACGGGCTATGGCATGAGCGGTGTGAACGAAATTCGAACGGCCTTCCTCGACTATTTCGAGCGGCATGGCCATGCTGTGATTTCATCCAGCGCCCTGGTCCCGCACAACGACCCGACATTGCTGTTCACCAATGCCGGCATGGTTCAATTCAAGAACCTGTTTACCGGGGCCGAGACGCGGCCCTACGCACGCGCCGCGACCAGCCAGAAATGCGTTCGCGCCGGCGGTAAACACAACGACCTGGATAACGTTGGCTATACCGCGCGGCACCACACGTTCTTTGAAATGCTGGGGAACTTTTCCTTCGGTGACTACTTCAAAGACCGGGCCATTGAACTCGCGTGGAATTTGATCACCAAAGAATATGGACTCGACGCGAAACGCCTTTTGGTGACGGTGTTTCACGAGGATGACGAAGCGGCGACGCTGTGGAAGAAGATCGCCGGTTTGTCCGAGGATCGAATCATTCGGATACCGACCGATGCCAATTACTGGCGGATGGGCGATACCGGGCCCTGCGGACCGTGCTCGGAGATTTTTTTCGACCACGGTGAAGGAATCCCTGGCGGCCCGCCCGGTAGCCCGGACGAGGATGGCGATCGCTTCATCGAGATTTGGAACCTCGTTTTCATGCAATTCGAGGAACTCGCCAGTGGTGACAAGGTTCCGTTACCCAAGCCTTCGATCGATACGGGCATGGGATTGGAGCGCCTTGCCGCGGTCCTACAAGGGCAGCACGACAACTACGACATCGACTTGATGCGCAATTTGATTCTCGCGTCGGCGGAAGTCAGCGGTGCCGATGTGGACGGACCCCATGCGGTGTCCCATCGCGTCGTCGCCGATCACCTGCGCTCGGTTAGTTTCTTGATGGCCGACGGTGTGATGCCCTCCAACGAGGGGCGCGGTTATGTCCTGCGCCGGATCATGCGGCGGGCGATGCGCCATGCCCATCTGATGGGGGTGCCCGATCCATTGATGTGGCGCTTAGTGCCGGCGTTGGTACGCGAAATGGGCCAGCACTACCCCGAGCTGGTCCGCGCCCAGGCCCTCATCACCGAAACGCTGAAATTGGAGGAGAGCCGGTTTCGGCGCACGCTAGAACGCGGTCTGCGCCTTCTTGAAGAGGAAGTCGCTGGGATGGCAGAGGGGACGCCGCTCTCCGGCGACGTCGCCTTCCGCCTTTACGATACCTACGGTTTTCCGCTCGATTTGACGCAAGATGCGCTGCGTGCGCGGGGGCGCAGCGTGGACGTCGCTGGGTTTAACAAAGCGATGGAGAAACAGCGCGCCGACGCGCGGGCCGCCTGGGCCGGTTCCGGCGAGCAAGCAACCGACAAGGTTTGGTTCGACATCCGCGAGCGCGCCGGTGCGACCGAATTCCTGGGTTACGGTACGGAAGTTGCCGAGGGCCGAGTCGAGGCGCTGGTGGTCGAGTCCGCCGAGGTCGATGCTGCCCACGACGGCAATGACATCGCCATCGTTGTGAACCAGACACCCTTCTATGGCGAGTCGGGCGGTCAGGTAGGCGATACTGGTATCTTCATCGGCGCGGGCGGCGCCGAGGTTGCCATCGCCAACACGCGCAAAGTATTGGGCGACCTCCACCTTCACATTGGCAGGGTCCAGCGCGGTACCGTCAAGAAGGGCGACGTCATGGAAATGCGGGTCAATGCGGATCGCCGCACGGCCGTGCGTGCCAATCACTCCGCCACCCACCTCCTGCATGCGGCGCTCCGGAAGGTGCTGGGCGACCATGTCACGCAAAAGGGGTCGATGGTGGCCCCCGATCGCTTGAGGTTCGACATCAGCCACCCGAAGGCCCTGTCCGATGACGAGGTGGCGCGCGTCGAGGAACTTGTCAACGGTGAGGTGCGCGGGAATACGGCGGTCGAGACCGTCCTCGCGAGTCCGGAGGAGGCCGTCGAACACGGCGCGCTCGCGCTATTCGGGGAAAAATATGGCGATGAGGTCCGGGTCGTGGCGATGGGGGGGAGCCGCGACGACGGCCACCGCTATTCGGTTGAGTTATGCGGCGGCACCCATGTGGGCCGAACCGGCGATATCGGATTCTTCAAGATCGTTTCGGAGGGCGCCGTCGCGGCGGGCGTTCGCCGCATCGAAGCGGTAACGGGGAGTGGGGCCCTCGCTCACGTCCAAGAACAAGAGCACGCGATCCGCGAAGCAGCGGGTTTGGTCAAAGTATCGCCGGCCGAACTGGGCAAACGGTTGGCCGGACTCATCGACGACCGTAAACGACTGGAGCGCGAACTCTCCGACGCCCGGCGTGCCCTAGCGTCGGGCGGTGCGCAAAGCGCTGCGGATATCCGTTCGGTGAACGGGATCAAGTTCGCGGGGCAAGCGCTAGACGGTGTGCCGCCGAAGGAGCTCCGTGGCATGGCCGACGATGCGAAGAAGACGCTGGGATCGGGCGTGGTCGCGATTGCCACGGTGTCGGATGGCAAGGCGGCCCTGGTCGTCGGCGTCACCGAAGATCTTGTGTCGCGCTTCAGCGCCGTCGAACTGGTCCAGGCGGGCGCCGCGGCGCTGGGCGGTAAGGGCGGTGGCGGCCGGCCAGATATGGCCCAAGCCGGTGGCCCCGACGGGTCGCGCTTGGCCGAGGCGCTGGCGGCAGTCGAGCAGGCAATCGCGAGCGCAGGTTGACGGACCGGCCATGACCGACCGAGGCGATCGGACGTTCAAGCAAAACACTTACCGCATTCTGGAGTCCGGTCACGCCGACGATGTGATCAGCCGGGTTTTCGATTGGACCATGATGGCGCTCATCCTGGTCAACGTCACGACGGTGACCCTAGGGACCGTTGCCGAGATCGAAGTGCGGTGGGGGGCGGTGTTTTGGTGGATCGAAATCGTCACCGTCGCCGCTTTTACAGCTGAGTTTTTGGGCCGCCTCTGGGTTGCCGACTTGCACCTGCCGTTGCGCCGTTTCGGTCCGATCGGGGCCCGCATACGCTATCTCATCAGCCCGTTTGCCCTCATCGATATCGTTGCGATTGCGCCTTTCTACATGACCTTGTTCATGAGTGGTGCGGATTTGCGCATCCTGCTGGTCTTCCGGTTGATGCGGCTCTTGAAACTAGCCCGGTACTCACCGGCCTTGGCGTCCCTGGGCCGCGTCTTGCGCCAAGAGCGCCGCGCCCTGGGTGCAGCGATCTTCGTCATGATGGTTCTGTTGATGATCGCCGCGACAGCGATGTATCACGCCGAACGTCTGGTACAACCGGAGGTTTTCGGCAGCATTCCCGATGCAATGTGGTGGGCGATCGCCACTCTGACCACCGTCGGTTACGGTGACGTTATCCCCTTGACGACCCTGGGTCGCCTTATTGGCGGCGTGGTCATGGTCATCGGGATCGGTACGTTCGCGATTCCGATCGGCATTATCGCGTCTGGGTTCTCAAGCGAAATTCACCGGCGCGATTTTGTGGTCAGTTGGGGCATGGTGGCCCGGGTGCCGCTGTTCTCGCAGCTCGACCCACAGAACGTCTCAAGAATTTCGAATCTGCTGCGCTCGAGGCTGGTGCCGTCTGGGACGGTTATTGCGCGCCGGGGCGAAGAGGCGCACGACATGTTCTTCATTACCTCGGGAGAGGTCGAACTGGAGATCGGATCGGATCCCGTTGTATTGGCCGAAGGCGATTTTTTTGGCGAAGTCGCGTTGCTCAAGCGCACGACGCGCAACGCCACCGTGCGCGCCCTGACTCAGGTCAGCCTACTGGTGCTGAACGCCGACGACTTCCACACGCTTATGGAACAGGACCCGAAGTTGAGCGAGCAGGTCACCCAGGTCGCCGAGGAGCGGTTCGCCTGGCAGGTCGATCACGAACATGACGAAATGGGCGAGGCCGCCGAGAAACGACGGCCCCGCTAAACCGTCGCGCCCGTTATTGCATCGCCTTTTGCATGCCCTCGTCGAGCTTGTCGAGGAACTGATTGGTCGTCATCCACTTTTGATCGGGACCGACGAGTACCGCAAGATCTTTGGTCATGTGCCCGGCCTCGACAGCGCCGACACAGACCTGCTCCAACGTTGCTGCGAACGTGTTGAGCGCGTCATTGCCGTCGAGCTTGGCCCGGTGCATGAGGCCGCGCGTCCAAGCGAAAATCGACGCGATCGGATTGGTGGACGTCTCTTCGCCCTTCTGATGCATCCGGTAATGCCGGGTCACCGTGCCGTGGGCCGCTTCGGCCTCCACCGTGCCGCCGTCCGGAGTCATCAAGACCGAGGTCATCAGGCCGAGCGAGCCGAAGCCTTGGGCTACCGTGTCGGACTGAACGTCGCCGTCGTAATTCTTGCATGCCCAAACGAACTTGCCGCTCCATTTGAGGGCGGAAGCGACCATGTCGTCGATCAACCGGTGTTCGTAGGTGATGCCGGCGGCCGCGAATTTGTCCTTGAATTCAGCCTGAAACACTTCCTCAAAGAGGTCTTTGAATCGGCCGTCATAGGCTTTCAGGATGGTGTTCTTGGTCGACAAGTAGACCGGCCACTTGCGGGCCAGCCCGTAGTTGAGCGACGCCCTGGCAAAACCGCGGATGGAGTCGTCGAGGTTGTACATCGCCATCGCGATCCCGCCGCCCGGGAACTCGAACACGTCATGTTCGATCGGCGCGCTGCCGTCTTCGGGCTCGAATCGGATCGAGAGTTTGCCTTTTCCGGGGACGACGAAATCCGTGGCCCGGTATTGATCGCCGAACGCGTGACGGCCGATCACGATGGGATCGGTCCAACCCGGCACCAACCGCGGTACATTGGTGCAAATGATGGGTTCGCGAAAAACCGTACCGCCAAGGATGTTGCGAATCGTCCCGTTCGGGGAGCGCCACATCTTCTTGAGGCCGAATTCCTCGACCCGCGCCTCGTCCGGCGTGATCGTGGCGCACTTGACGCCCACGCCGTATTTTTTGATGGCCTCCGCAGAATCTATGGTGATTTGGTCGTCCGTCTCGTCGCGCGACTCGATGCCGAGATCGTAATACTTCAGATCGATATCCAAGTAGGGCAGGATCAACTTGTCCTTGATGAAGTGCCAAATGATCCGAGTCATCTCGTCGCCGTCGAGTTCGACGACCGGATTGTCGACTTTAATCTTCGCCATAGGACGGATTTCCTTTTATTTCGACTTGAATTGGGGTGCGGCTAGGGCCGGAGGGTGGGCACAATACCACTGGTTAGCCGCGGTTCAAGCCCGGTGAGGGGCCGTTTCCAGCCGTCAGAGGCGATCGATGGAGGGCCGCAACTGGGGTTCCGGCATTGCCTCGATTGTCGGCAGAAGGTCGTCGACGGTCGGGACCGTCGTGAACAGATCGCGCGCACGCGGTGCTGCGAAGCCTGTCTCGCAAACGTGATCCACAAGGTGCAACAACGGCTGCCAAAATCCGGCAACATCGACGATGACGATTGGTTTGTCATGGAGCCCGAGTTGCCGCCACGTAATCATTTCGAAGGTCTCGTCCAATGTTCCCAGGCCGCCCGGGAGAACGGCGAAGGCGTCGGCAAGTCTGAACATCATCTCCTTGCGGACGTGCATATTGTCGACGATGTGCAGTTTCGTAACGCTTTGGTGCCCGACCTCCTCGTCTTCAAGGTGGCGCGGGATGACGCCGATTGCCGTGCCACCCGCTTCCATGACGGCATCCGCGATCAACCCCATCAAGCCGACACGGCCGCCGCCGAACACCAGGGTGATGCCGCGCGCCGCGAGGATGCCGCCAAGGCGAACGGCGGCGTCTTTGTAGGCCTGGTCGACGCGGATACTCGAAGCGCAATAGACGCAAAGGGAGGTGACGTTGGCCATAGGATTTAGAAAACTCCTGATCGTTCTGATTGCGGTCTCGTTGGTCGCACCGGCCTTCGCGGGCAGTGCGGACGTTGTGGCCGTTCATGTCATACAGACGGGGCCCGGACTATACCGGTTCGATGTGACGGTACGCCATCCAGATACCGGTTGGGACCATTATGCCGACAAATGGGATGTGGTAGGGCCCGACGGTCGCGTTTTGGCGACCCGGACGCTTCTCCATCCCCACGTCGACGAGCAACCGTTCACGCGCTCGCTTGGGGGCGTTAGGCTACCGGCAACGATCGGTCGAGTAACCATCCGGGCGCACGACAATGTCGACGGTTTCGGCGGCCTTACCCAAACAGTCGAAATCGTACCGGCGACGGAATAACGACCGTGATCGCGTGTTTACAGGTTGCGACACATTTTTTGGACGGGGAGATCTCTCAATGAATGGACGTTTTGGTAAATATGTTGCGGCGGCTCTTTTGGCTGCCGGTGTGATAGTCGGTTCGGCCCAGGCCCAAGAACGCATGGTCGAAGGCGAAATGGCCGGAGAAGCGTTGAAATACCGGATCAACGTGATGCGGGCGATCGGCGCGCATATGGGGGCGGTTGGCGCGATCTTGCAAGGCAAGGTCGAAAACAAGGATGACATTGCAGCCCATGGCGCGGCGCTGGCCGGGTTAAGCGGTATGTTGGATGACGTGTTTCCGAAGGGGTCGGAAGCCGGTTCGAAACTCAAACCCGAATTCTTCGCCGACGGCGACAAGCCGATGGTCATGATTAAGGCTCTCCAAGACGCCAGCGAAAAGCTAGCCGCGGCGGCGGCGGCTGGCGACATGGCCGGTGTGGGGCAAAATGTCGGGGCGATGGGAGCGCAGTGTGGAGCCTGTCACAAAGCGTACCGTCTACCGCAGTCCTAAGACGGTCCTCGCGTTGAGTTGGAAGTATGGGGCCGCGGCAACGCGGCCCCTACGTCTGCTGCTATCCCTGGGCGCGATTCTGTGCGCAGCGGCAGGCGGACAGGCATCGGCCCAAGACGCCGCCCGCGGTGCCTATATCGCCAAGGCCGCAGGCTGCATTTCCTGCCATACCCACTACAAAGCGGACGGACCGGCCTATGCCGGTGGTCGGCCCCTTGGCACACCATTCGGGACTTTCTATTCACCCAATATCACCCCGGATATTGAAACTGGGATTGGCGCGTGGAGCGACACCGATTTCATCCGCGCTCTGCGCGACGGGATTAGCCCCAGCGGCAAGCACTACTTTCCGACGTTTCCTTATACGTCCTATACTCGCCTGACCGACTCGGACATGCTGGATCTGAAGGCCTACCTGTTCTCGCTCGAACCGGTTCGGCAAACCGTACCGGCGCACGATGTGCCGTTTCCGTTCAATGTGCGTATCGGGCAATTTTTCTGGAAGCAATTGTTCTTTGATCGGGGGCCTGAGCCCGCCGATCCGGCCCAGACGGTCGAATGGAATCGCGGTCGCTATTTGGTCCGCGCCGCCGCCCATTGCGGCGAATGCCACACGCCGCGGAACCTTCTAGGCGGCCTTCGCGACAGCATGGAACTCGCCGGTACGCCGGACGGACCGGAGGGCGCGCGCGCGCCCAATATCACGCCGGACCCGGCGACCGGCATCGGCACCTGGTCGACCGGGGACATCGTCAATCTGCTCAAAACGGCTTTCAAACCGGATTTCGATAACGTTCAGGGCACGATGGAAGAAGCCATCGAACACGGCTTGAAGCATCTAACGGATGACGACCTGAACGCGATGGCCCTCTATTTGCGGTCCGTACCGGCGATCGTGAACGACGTACCCCGTCGCTAGGTCGCGGGTTTAGTAGGGGCCTTCGCGCTTGGCCCTAGGTGTAGTAGGGTAGAGCCTGCCACACCCATCATGGGAGCACGGCGCGTGCTGAAGTTTATCGTCCCGGCGGTCATCATTGCGCTCGCGATTGCGGGGGCATTGGTCTTTCTACCCGAGCCGCAGGTTGCCGACCGCGGTGCGCCCGCGACGGCGGACTCCGCCCAAGAAAAGCCGGGCAGTGGCACAACAGCGCCTCGACAGGGGGCTGGGCGGGCTAGTCCGCAAGGGCCTTCGGCGACGCCGCCAGCGGCGGCTGATCGTGCCAAGCTACCCACTGCGGGCGACACGCCGGCCCCGACGGCAGTGCCCGAAGGGCTTGCGGCGCCTAAGGTCGTACCGACCTTCGACGTCGTGCGGGTTACCCGTGACGGCAACGCGGTCATTGCGGGCCGTGCGGAACCGGGCGCTACCGTGACGGTTCTCGACCAGGGCTTACCGCTCGGCACGGTTACTGCCGATCCGCAGGGGGCGTGGGTGCTGATCCCCCAGCGCCAACTCGATGCGGGCGCCCGGGAGCTGTCCATCGTCGCCAAACGCGACGGTGAGGACGCCATCGATTCCGAGCAAGTCGTCGTGCTTGCTGTGCCTGAGCGAACAGAAGGCGGGGCAACTCCCGGACAGCCCCTCGCGGTTCTGACGCCGCGGAGCGGGGCGGGCGGCAGCCGCGTTCTCCAGGGCCCCGATTCGACGCCGGCCGAGGCGACGACCAAGGGCGGTGTCAGCATCGATGTCGTCGACTACGATGCCGAAGGAAAAGTTGTCATCTCGGGTCGCGGACAGCCCGATACCGAGGTGCGTGCCTACGCGGACGGGCGCCTCGTCGGCGTATCGCGCACCGACCCAGCAGGAGGTTGGGTCTTGCTGCCCGAGGATTCGCTCAAGCCCGGAGACTACGAACTACGTGTGGATCAAGTCGGAGCGGGCGGTAAAGTTGTGGCCCGAGCTGCGACGCCATTTACCCGCGCCGAGCCCTCGCGAATCATCGTGCGCGAGGGTCAAGTCGTGGTGCAACCTGGGAATTCGCTGTGGCGCATTGCCCGTGTCGCCTATGGTAGCGGCCCGCGTTTCACTGTGATTTATGCCGCCAACGAGGATCAAATCCGCGATCCCAACCTGATCTTTCCGGGTCAGGTGTTTGAGATCCCCAAGACGAACTAAAGAGCCCTCGCCGTCGGCAAGACGGTTCCAGCGCGCTGCCAGCGTCCGCCCTACGGCGGGCAGTGTTTGTATTAATGAGTAAATATGCCCAAGACGACCTTTGACAGCGATTCAGTTGGCACGCGAAAGGGCGGTCAGCTCCGCGCGTTGATCGATTTGATGCCCTATTTGTGGCCGGCGGGACGGGTTGACCTGAAGATTCGGGTTGTCGGGGCAGTACTCTTTATCGTCGCGTCGAAGGTCGCCGTCGTATTCGTCCCCATACTACTTGGACAGGCGGTCGACAGCCTTAGCGCGATGTCGAATGCCGATCCACTCGTCGCCGGCGCCGTCGGTGTTCCCGTCGCCATCATCGTGATGTACGGCGTCGCCCGCATCGCTTCCCAGGCCCTTGGGCAACTCCGTGACGCGATATTCGCACGCGTGAGCCAGCATGCAATTCGAACCGTTGCGCTCAAGACCTTTCGGCATTTGCATGCTCTCAGTTTGCGGTTTCATTTGGAGCGTCAGACCGGCGGCCTGTCGCGGGTTATCGAACGCGGCACCAAGGCAATCGATTTCATCTTGAGCTTTTCGCTCTTCAACATCGTGCCGACCTTGCTCGAAATTGGCATGGTCACCGCCATTCTGCTCGGGCGTTATTCGTGGACCATTGCTCTGTTCACCTTTGCGACAGTCGCGATCTACATCGCCTACACCATGACGGTAACCGAGTGGCGTCTAAAGTATCGCCGCGAGATGAATCGGAGCGACAACGAGGCGATGACGAAGGCGATCGATAGCCTTCTCAACTTCGAAACCGTGAAGTATTTTGGCAACGAATCGTGGGAAGCAGCGCGTTTCGATGTCGCGATGCGGAATTACGAGACCGCGGCTGTCAAGAACACGACGTCGCTCGCGATTCTGAACGTTGGGCAGGCCGTGGTGATGGGCGTCGGTGCAACGGGCGCACTGATGATTGCAGCCCAAGCCGTTGTGAAGGGCAGCATGTCGCCGGGCGACTTCGTTGCCGTCAGCGCGTTCATGACCCAGCTGTTCATGCCGCTCAACTTTCTTGGGTTCGTCTATCGCCAGATCAAACAATCCCTGGTCGACATGGAGAAGATGTTCGAACTGCTCGATGTCGAGTCCGAAATCGTCGAGGCGCCGAACGCGCAGGCGCTGGCCGAAGGAGCAGGGCGGATCACGTTCGATTCGGTGAACTTCAGTTACGATCGGCGACGGCCCATTCTAAAGGACTTTTCGCTTGACGTGCCCGCCGGATCGACGGTCGCAGTTGTCGGCGCGAGCGGCGCCGGAAAGTCCACGTTATCCCGTTTGATATACCGGTTTTACGATGTCGATTCCGGGTCGATTCGGATCGACGGCGAAGACATCGCGGCGGTGACGCAAGACAGCCTGCGCGCGGCGATCGGTGTTGTGCCGCAGGATACCGTCCTGTTCAACGACACGATTCGCTACAACATCCGCTACGGACGGCCTGAAGCGACGGATGATGAGATTGTTGAAGCGGCGAAACTCGCAAGCATCCACGGATTCATCATGAACACGCCCGACGGCTATGACACGGTTGTCGGCGAGCGCGGCCTAAAGATATCCGGTGGCGAAAAGCAGCGAGTCGCGATTGCGCGCACCATTCTCAAGCGTCCCCGGATCCTTCTCTTCGATGAAGCGACATCGGCGCTCGATTCCAGGACGGAGAAGGATATCCAACGTTCGTTGCAGGAGGTGTCGCGCAATCGAACGACCATCATGATCGCCCATCGGCTCTCGACAATTATCCATGCCGACGAAATTGTCGTCCTGGATAGCGGGACGATTGCCGAACGGGGGCGTCACGAGGATCTCCTGGCGCGGGGTGGGCTCTACGCCACCATGTGGCATCGCCAGCAGGAGGCGGCCGAACACCTCAAAGCGCTGGAGGAAGCGGGCGACGCGGGTCCGGTAACGCCAGGGGCGCGTGAATCCGAACCCGTGCCAAGCGACTAAACCCTACTCGGCGGGGGCGCGGATCGTGCCGGGCCGCTGCCGACGGAACGCCCCGCCGGTCATCTTCATGACATGGTTGGTCTTGACCCCGAGAGCCAGCATACTTGGCGTAATGATGAGCGTTAGGACCGTGGCGAAGGCCAGGCCCGACGCGACGGTTGTGGCCAAGAGCACCCACCATTGCGTGGACGGCGCTCCCACGCTGATCTCGCGCGTGATGAAGTTGATGCCGACCCCGGTCACCATTGGCATCAGGCCGATGATCGTTGTGATAGCCGTCAGCAGGACGGGCCGCATGCGTTGCGCACCGGTGCGCAGGATCGCCTCGTAAGGGTCCATCCCTGTTCGCAGCAGTATTTGGTAGGTGTCGATCAGGATGATGTTGTTGTTCACGACGATGCCGGCAAGGGTGATGATCCCAACTCCCGTCATGACAATGCTGAAGGGCAAGCCGGTCACCAGCAGTCCAATGATCACGCCGATGGTCGATAGGATAACGGCACTGAGAATCAAGAACGCGTGGTAGAAGCTGTTGAATTGGGTCACCAAGATGATGGCCATAATGAACAGTGCCACCACGAACGCTTTGCTCAGGAAATCGGCCGCGGCGGCCTGCTCCTCATCCTGACCTTTGAACGAAACAAGTACGTTGGCCGGGATTTCGACCTTTTCGAGTTCGGCTCGTATCTGTTTCACCATGTCGTCGGGCAGGACGCCGGGCAAGACTTCGGATTCGATTCGTAGAACCCGCGTCCCTGCGACACGTTCGAGCGACCCGGTCTTCTGATTGGCTTCGCGGGTGACGAAGTTGCTGACCGGTACGAGTCCATTTCCCGTCAAGATGCGAAGTTCGTCGAGCATCGCCAGGGTGCGCTCGCTCTCGGGAAAGCGAACGACGATATCCACTTCCTCGTCGGCGTCGTCGGGCCGGTAGTCGCCGACCTTGATGCCGTTTGTCACCAGCTTGACGACGTTGCCCACCGAAACGACGTCGGCGCCGAAACGGCCGGCCTGGTTGCGGTCTACCGACAAGCGCCATTCGATGCCGGGAATGGGGCGGCTGTCCTCGTAGTCGATCAATCCAGGGAGGTTCTGGATCGCCGCATTGATCCGTTCGACCGCCAGGTTCAGTGCTTCCGGATCGGGCGACGCTAGCTCGAGTCGGAGCGCCTTGCCGGTTGGCGGGCCTTCTTCGGGTTCGCGGGCTTCAACGCGGACGCCTGGAATGTTGGCGGTGTCCTCGCGGATCTGCGTGAGTATTTCAGAGGCGGGGCGGCGTTCGTGCCAATCGAAAAACTCGACATACATGGTGCCGATGACGTCGGCCGGGTCGCTGCCCCCCTGATCGCGGGCGCCGGTACGCGTATAAACCGTCCGAATCCCATCGACGAGTAGGACGCGGTCTTCGACGTTGCGCACCAGCGAATCGCGCTCCTCGACGGACATGTTTCCCCGGGCGTGCACCAACACCCGCGCGTTATCGGGGTCCACGTTGGGGAAGAAAATCACGCCGGTGCCGTGCTGGGCGTAGAGCATCGCCGCGCCGACCAGCAGCACAACCGACCCAATCGCGGTAATCAACGGCATCGGTGCAGGTTTGACGAAGAACTTGAGAACCTTGACGTAGAGCCCGACGATTCCGCCGATTTTGTCGATGTCGCCACCCTCCATGGCGTGGTACCGAGCGGCGGTCTTGGGGCTGAGTGAGCTCGCCTTGCCGAAATACGCACCCAAGGTCGGGACGAAGATCAGCGCCATGAGGAGCGATGCGGTCAGGGTTGCGATCAAGGTGATAGGGAGGAAGGCCATGAATTCGCCCACGATCCCAGGCCAGAAGAGTAGGGGCGCAAAGGCAGCGAGGGTCGTGGCGGTTGAGGCGATGATCGGCCACGCCATGCGTTTGGAGGCCTCCCCGTAGGCCGACATCCGGCTTGCGCCTTCTGCCATTCGACGGTCGGCAAATTCGGTTACCACGATGGCGCCGTCCACCAGCATCCCGACCGCGAGAATCAAGCTGAACATCACGACCATATTCATGGTCAGACCGAGCATCGAGATGATCAAGATGCCGAGGAGAAACGAGCCGGGGATCGCGACCCCGACCAGCAGGCCGCTCCGCAAGCCGAGCGCGCCGACAACCACGATCATCACGAGAAGAACGGCGCTGACAATGTTGTTTTGCAACTCGGACAACATGGTCTGGGTGAAGGTCATCTTGTCTTGGCTGAAGGTCACCTGCACGTTCTCGGGCCAGCCCGCTGTGAACTGGGCGATCATCTGTCGCACCGCGAGGTTGTTCTCGATGATATTGGTGCCGGACCGCTTCGTGATTTCCAGCGCAACGGCTGGTTGCCCGTTCAGGCGGGCGAAGCTGGTTCGATCCTTGAACGTTCGGTTGATCGTTGTGACGTCGCCAAGGCTGACCACGCCGTTGCCGTCGTCGCTGACCTTAAGCGGCAGATCGAGGACATCGCGCGCGGTTTCGAAGAGACCCGGCACCTTGACCGAAAAATTACCTTGGCCGGACGCCAGCGCGCCTGCCGCAACCAGCTGATTGTTCAGATTGATTGTGCGGATCAGCTCCTCGCTAGAAATGTTGTAACTTTCGAGCTTGATCGGTTCGACGATCACCTCGAGAACCTCTTCGCGGTCGCCGACGATCTTAGCTTGGAGAACGGTAGGAATAGTCTCAATGGCGTCCTTTAACTGCTCTGCCATCTTGTAGAGGGTCCGTTCGGGGACGCCACCCGACAGCGTCGCGACAAGTACCGGAAACCCGCTGGTGCTGATCTCGTTGACGGTCGGTTCGTCTGTGTCGTCGGGTAGTTCGACCTTTGCGATATCGACTTTTTCACGAACGTCGTCGAGGGCGCCATCGGCGTCGACGCCGGCTTCGAACTCCAACAGGACCGATGCATGACCCTCGGACGCCGTCGCGGTCATCTTCTTGATGCCTTCGATAGTTTTCAGCTCCTTTTCCATCGGGCGGACAAGAAGGCGTTCAGCGTCCGTCGGCGAAATGCCGGAATGGCTGATCGAGACATAGATGAAGGGGATGTTGACGTCCGGTTCGGCTTCTTTGGGAATGCCAATATAGGCGGCCAACCCAGCGATCAGGATGACGACGAGGCCGAGCACGACGACGCGGGACCGGGCCAGCGCCGCATCGATAAGAGCGTTCACGAACCGACTCCTTCCTCGGCGGGTTTGGTGCGGACGGTGTCGCCGGCGCGAACGAATTCCTGACCCACGGTAATCACATCGACACGGTCGGGCAGGCCGCTCAACCATACGCCGTCGCCGGTGTCGTCGATAATTTTGACCGGGTAAAACACGACCCGGTTGTTTGCATCGACCCCACGAACGCCCTGTTGTCCTTCATCGTTCAAGGTTAGGATCGCCGAACTGACGTGATGGGCCATGCTTTCGTCGACTTCGACTTTGATCTCGGCGGTGAGACCGTCGCGCAGCTTTCGGTCGCGATTGGGGACTTCCATTTCGACGCGGAACGTGCGGGTCTTGGGGTCCGCGGTCGTTGCGATGAAGCGGACTCTACCGGTGACCTGATCGCCCGATGCGAGGGTAGCAACGCCGATGTCGCCTACTCTCAAGAAGGGGATATCGACTTCCGATATCTGTCCGACCACCAAGTAGGGATCTTGATCGACGACTCGCGCCACAACCATATTGCGTGAGACGTAATCGCCGATCTCGATATGGCGCAACTCCAGAACGCCGTCGAAGGGCGCGCGAATTTTGGTGTTTTCGATGTCCAGTTCGATCTGGGCCTGGGATGCAAGCGCCTTGTCCAAAAGAGCCGCCGATTCAGCGAGCTTGTTCTGGGCGCGGTAGCCGCGTTCGCTCAAGCGCTGGGACGCTTCGTGTTCAACCTGGCGTTGGCGCACCAGTCCGATCGCTTCGGCAAGCTTTGCTTCGCGGTCCTCCAGCGCAAGTTCGGCGATGACATCGCCGTCTTTTACCCGAGACCCCTTGGGCGTATTGATGGTGACAACGCGGGCGCTGGTTTCGGCACGAATATCGACCCAGCGCGAGGCTTCGGTTCGACCGCGAAGTTCTATTCGCCGCATTCTCGGTTCGGCGACCAGCGTACGCGTTTGGACCAGCACATCGAGTTTCTCTGTCTTGGCTGCTTCCGCCGCTGCGTTCGTCGGTGCCGGGGTCGCCGCAGCGGATTTCTCTGTATCCGACCAGTTAGCGCTATAGATCCATCCGGCGATCGCCACTGCGATAAGGGCCGCAATACCAAGCGA
>CAYGKG010000040.1:0-24872 GCA_964350495.1 uncultured Alphaproteobacteria bacterium | reverse complement strand
GGCTGGAACCGCCCCCCCTCTTCGTTCGTCCACGCGACGAATTCGAGGGGGCGCTTTGTCTCGATACCGAGGTCTTCGGCAGCCTCAAGAACCTCGAGGCCGGCAAGCACGCCGTAGGCGCCATCGAATTTTCCGCCCGTTGGCTGGCTATCGATGTGGCTGCCGGTCACAACGGGATCGGCCATCGGGTCAGTCCCCGCGCGGCGAAAAAAGAGGTTCCCGATATCGTCTACTGCGCAGGTGAATCCGCGCGCGCCGGCCCACCGGGCCAATAACTTTCGCGCTTCGGCCTCTTCGGGGGTGAAGGCTTGCCGATTGACGCCGCCCTTCGCGGTCGCGCCGATCTTCGCCAAATCCATATGGCGCTGCCACAGCCTTTGTTCGTTCACGGCATCTGCGATGGTCAATTGACACACTCCTGGGTGGCGCCGCTGCCGCACCGCGGCGGGACATGCGTTGGCTGGACGGGGCGCCCTCTCACCACCTATTATTCCTCGCTGGTGCGCGATGTCCAGCGGTCGCCGAATTTGCGCCGGATCAGCAACCCAAGAACAATTAGTGGAATACGCCCAAGACGCGGGCGCGGGGAGACCAGTTGCATGAAACTAGTAGGCGTCGATGTCGGGGGCACGTTCACCGACCTGGTATTTACCGATACGTCCACCAACCAAACCATCATTCACAAGGTGCCGACGACCCCACACGATCCGTCGGAAGGGGTGATGGGCGGGCTGATCGAGCTGTGCGAACGCAACGGCATCGACCGCACGACGATCGACCATGTTCTGCATGGCACGACCATCGCAACGAACGCTGTGCTTGAGCATGACGGTTCCCTGACGGGGATGGTCACCACCAAAGGGTACCGCGACATCATCCACATCGGCCGTCACCAACGGCCCGAACACTATTCGATCATGCAGGAAATCCCATGGCAGGACCGGCCGCTGATCAAGCGCCGCCACCGCAAGACCGTTGCCGAACGTATCGCCCCGCCAAAGGGCGAAGTCCTCGTTGCCTTGGATGAAGACGACGTCAGGGAGGCCGCGCGCGCGCTGAAGGCCGAGGGCGTCGAGGCGATTGCCGTGTGTTTCCTATTCTCCTACATCGACCCAAGCCACGAGGAACGCGCGAAAGCGATCATTCTGGAGGAGTTCCCAGAGGCATTTGTCACAACCTCATCCGACATATCGCCGCAGTTCCGCGAGTTCGAACGTTTCACGACCGCCGCGATGAATGCCTTTGTCGGCCCCAAAGTGCGCAACTACGTCAAGAATCTCGCCGACAGCATCGCCGCCAGCGGCCTGAAGGCCGACCTGCATATTATGGGCTCCAACGGCGGCGTCGCGACCGCGAGCCTCGTTGCCGAGCGTCCGGTACTAACGTTGTTGTCCGGCCCGGCCGCCGGCGTGCTCGGTGGCGCGTGGTGCGGCGCGCTGTCGGATCGCAACCGGCTTATCACTTTCGATGTCGGCGGCACCAGCGCCGATATCGGGATTGTCACCGACGGCCGTTTCGGCGAAGCCACCGCCCGGGATACCTCCATTGCCGGCTTCCCGCTCATGGTGCCGATGATCGACATCCACACGATCGGTGCCGGTGGCGGCAGTATTGCGTGGCGCGATGCCGGCGGAACGTTCCGGGTCGGACCGCGCAGCGCCGGCTCGCAGCCGGGTCCTGCGGCCTACGGCCGCGGCGGCAAACTGCCAACCGTCACCGACGCCAACGTCGTCCTGGGTCGGTTGAGCAAAGACAACTTTCTGGGCGGCGAAATGACGCTCGACGGCCCGGCGGCTGAGGCCGTGGTGACCGACTTTGCCAAGACGATGGACCTAACGGTACACGAATGCGCCGAAGGCATCTTGACCATCATCAACGCCAGCATGGCCAACGCGATCCGCTCTCGCACGGTGCAAAAGGGCATCGACCCCCGTGAATACGCGTTGGTGGCCTTTGGCGGCGCTGGTCCGTTGCATGGCGCCGAGGTCGCAGCCGAATTGGGGGTCACCGAAGTCATCATCCCGCCCTACCCCGGAATCACCTCCGCGGTCGGGCTGCTGACCACCGATCACAAATACGATGCGATCAAGACCGAATTCCAGGTCGAAGGCGATATCGACCTCCCACGGATCAACCAAGACTTCGACGCGATGGAAGCCAACCTTCGGAAACAGTTCAAGGCCGAGGGCCTGACCGAAGACGAAATGGCGTTCCAACGGGCGGGCGACTTCAGGTATGCCGGCCAAGGTTACGAGTTACGGATCGATTTTCCGGCCGGCCGGGTCGATGATGCCCTAATGGTCGAAGTGTTCAACCGATTCCACGAGATGCACCTGGGCGAATACGGGCAGAACTATCCCGATACGCCGGTCGAATTGGTCAATGTCCGCGTCACCGGGGTCGGCCGGATGCCCAAGATCCAGGCTGCCGTTTTGACGGAGTCGGCGGATCGGGGCTTGGACGCGGCGCTCGTTCGGCGGGATTCCTCCATGTTTCGCGTCGATGGCGAGTTGCAGACGTTCGAAACGCCCTACTATCGGCGCGAGCTCCTGCCCTTGAACCAAGACATTCCGGGACCCGCGATCATCTTGCAGAAAGACACCACGACGGTCGTGCCACCAACCTGTACCTTCAGTGCCGACCTTAGCGGTAACCTATTCATCCACGTTGGAGAGAAATCATGACCTCATCCAGCATCCCCAGCCGCGGCGACAACCGGCGGGCGGTCGACCCGATCACGGCCAGCGTGATCCAAGGGGCGCTTGAAAGCATCGCCGTCGAAATGGGCTACAAGCTCATGCGCATGGCGTATTCGTCGATCATTCGCGAGTCCGAAGACTTCGGCGCCGCGATCGTCGATGTCCAATGTCGACAGCTTTGCGAGTCCAAGCAAAGCACGCCGCTTCAGTCCGGCCCCATTCCCGGTTACATCAAGGGGATCAACCGCACGCTCGAAGCGCGCGGCGAAAAGGTGATGCCGGGCGACGTCATCATGCACAACGACCCCTATGGCGGCTCCTCCCATGGACCCGATGTGCTGTTCGCCGTGCCGGTATTCTTCGGCGGCAACCTCGTCGGCTGGTCCGCGACGACCGCCCATCATCTCGACATCGGATCGCTCAGCCCGGGCTCGTGCGGGATTGTCGACGCGATGGATGTCTATGCCGAAGGTCTCCAGTTCAAAGCGATCAAGGTCTTCGACCAGGGCAAGAAGAACGACATGGTGTGGCACATGCTGCGCGACAATATTCGTGCGTCGCACCTTGTCGTTGACGACATGGAAGCCCAAATCGCGGCCTCGCGCATTGGGGCACAGCGGTTCATCGCGTTGATCGAACGCTACGGTTTGGAGACGGTGACGGCTGCATCCGAAGCGCTGATGGATGCCTCGGAAAAGATGATGCGCCGCGCCATTAGCAACATTCCCGATGGCATTTACACCGCGACCGGTCACATCGACGGCTACGAGAACAGCGAAAACCCGAAGGAAAAAAACCTTCCGATCGTGGTGACGGTCACGATCGCGGGAAGCGATATGACGGTCGACCTGACCGGCACCGCCGATCAGATCAATTTGCCGATCAACATGCCGTTCGAAGGCACCGTCGATGTTGCCATCTGGCTGACCGTGCGGTCGATCCTCGCCGATACCGCGACGGTCGGCTATGTACCGCAAAACAGCGGACTGACGCGACCGATCAAGATCGTCGCGCCGAAGGGTTCGCTGGCCAATCCTGAATTTCCTGCGCCCGTCATTGCGCGGTTTTCGCCAGGCGTGATGATCGCCGATACGTTGATGCGGGCGCTCGCCCCGGCGGTTCCGAAACAAATCAGTGCGGGCGTCGGCAACCTGAAGGTGATCGCCTTTTCAGGTCTGGAGAAGGGGCAGCACTGGGTTCATATGGAAATCTTCGAAGGAGCATACGGCGGACGCCACGGCATGGACGGCATGGACGCGGTAGATACGCTCTACGCCAACACCCGCAACAACCCGATCGAGGACATCGAGTCGCACCTTCCCCTCCGCGTCGATCGCTACGAAATGCGCGAAGGTGTCGTGCCGGCAGGGCAGTGGCGCGGCGGAATCGGCGCGATCCGCGAGTTCACCTTTCTCGGCGACGGCGGCTATTCCGTCGAAGGCGAGGGCCACCTGTTCAAGCCGTGGGGCTTCGATGGCGGACACGAGGGCGACCCAGCCAGCCTGCGATTCGATCGGCATGACGGCAAGTCCGAAGACCTTCCTTCAAAGCTTCCCTACCGGGTGGCGAGCACCGGCGATACTTTCGTGGCCCGGGGCCCGTGCGGCGGCGGATACGGCGACCCCCTTGCGCGCGACCCGCGCGACGTCCTCGACGACGTGCTGGACGGATACATCGGGACGGATCAGGCTAAGGCCGATTACGGCGTCGTGATCGCCAACGCCTCGGTCGACGACGCTGCGACCACGAAACTGCGGCAGAGCCGGGCATCGTCGTAGGGCCCCACCTCCTGGAGCGAACCGACGCTGGCGAACACGCGGGGCGATCCGGTGTCGTTTGACCAGATCGCCGTCTTGGGAGTCCTCGCGATCGCGCTTGCGGGATTTATCTGGGGGCGGTGGCGGTACGATATCGTCGCGCTTTTTGCCCTGGTCCTCGCAGTCGGTCTGGGCGTTGTCCCGACGCGCGAAGCGTTTATCGGCTTTGCCCATCCTGCGACGATTACGGTTATCGCGGTCCTTATCCTCAGTCGCGGATTGTCGAATTCCGGCTTGGTCGACGCGATAGCGCGGCGGCTTACGCCGGTCACGCGGCGACCGGTCGCCCATGTCGGCATCCTGACCGGCCTGGGCGCGCTTCTCTCGACGGTGATGAACAATATCGGTGCGCTTTCGCTCCTGCTTCCCGTCGCGATTCAATCCGCGACGCGGGCACGACGGTCGCCCGCCATTGTCCTTATGCCGCTGTCGTTCGGGTCGATCTTGGGCGGGCTGGTAACGCTCATCGGAACCCCGCCCAACATCATTATTGCGGGCTATCGGGGCAGCGTTCTAGGCGAACCTTTCGGCATGCTCGACTTCGCACCGGTCGGCGCCGTCGTTGCCACTGCCGGCGTCCTGTTCATCACCTTCGTGGGCTGGCGATTGATCCCCCGCCGCCGGCTCGCGGACACGCCGATGCGAAACCTTTTCAAGATCGAGGACTATGTCGCGGAAGGTCGCGTCGGCGATTCATCGAACGCAATGGGCAAGACGATCGGCGAAATCGATGCCATCGGCGACTTGCACGACGTGGTGCTGATCGGCCTGCTGCGCAACGGGCTACGCATCTTCGTTTCCGCCCGGCACCAAGCAATCCGTGCCGGCGACCTCGTCATCGCTGAAGGTGGCGCCAAGGAAATCGCCGACTTCATGCAGGCGCTCGGTCTTGAGCTCGCAACCGACGATGCGGACATCCAAACAATGTTGCGGGGCCCGGACTACGTGCTGAGCGAGGCGGTCGTCGCACCGCGATCGTCGCTGATCGGTCGAACCTCGATTTCGCTTCGCCTCACCGGACGGTATGGAATCAACCTGTTGGCAATCTCGCGGCGCGGTGAGCGCCTGCGCGAACGACTCGGGCAGGTCCGCCTACAAGTCGGCGACATTCTCTTGTTCCAAGGCGATTCGGAGCGGTTGTCCCAGGTCGTCCCGAGTCTCGGGTGTTTGCCACTGGGCGAAAAACGTGTGACCTCGGGGAGCGGCCCCAAGGCGTTCCTCGCGTTTGCGATATTCGCAGCCTCCTTGGTCGTGTCGGCGACCGGCCTTCTACCTTTCGAACTTGCCCTGACGGTCGGAGCATTGGCCGTGGTCTTGGCAAACATTGTCCCGCCCCGCGAGATGTACGACGCGATCGACTGGCCCATCGTCGTGCTCCTGAGCGCCATGATCCCGGTCGGTTTCGCCATTGAATCGACAGGAACAGGCGACCTTATCGCTTCGGTCATCTTGGGCATGACCGACGGAATGTCGCCGTTGGTCGTCTTGACAGTATTGATGATCGTCACAATGGCCATGACCGACATCATGAACAATGCAGCGACTGCGCTGGTGACCGCCCCAATCGCTTTCAGTCTGGCGCAAGCCCTCGACGTCAGTCCGGACGCGTTTCTGATGGCTGTGGCGATCGGTGCGTCGAGCGCTTTCCTGACGCCGATCGGCCACCAAAACAATGCATTGATTATGGGCCCCGGCGGGTACAGATTCGGAGACTACTGGCGCATGGGTTTGCCGCTCAAGGTACTGATCTTGGCTCTTAGTGTCCCTCTCCTCGCGGTAATCTGGCCAATGTCACCATGACTTACGAGCAAATCGCCATCAGCGGCGTCGTGAGCGCGGCCCTCATCGGTTTCGTTTGGGGCCGTTGGCGCTACGACATCGTCGCCTTCTCCTGTTTGATCGGCGCCGTCTTTCTGGGCGTCGTTCCGGGGGAACAGGCATTCACCGGATTCGGGCATCCCGCGACCATCACCGTCATCGCGGTCTTGATTCTGAGCCGAGCGCTCAGCAATTCTGGCGTTGTCGAAAGCCTAAGCAACCTCCTGGCGCCAGCGACCAAGACGCCGACGATGCATATCGGCGCGCTTAGTCTGATCGCAACACCGCTATCGGCGATCATGAACAACATCGGGGCGCTCTCGCTGCTCATGCCGGTCGCCATCCAATCCGCGGTCAAGGCCGCCCGTTCACCCGCGGTCGTGCTAATGCCTCTTTCCTTCGCTTCGATCCTGGGCGGCCTAATCACGCTAATCGGCACGCCACCCAACATCATCGTGGCCAACTACCGGGGAACCGTTAGCGGCGAGGCATTCGGCATGTTTGCCTTCACGCCGGTCGGCGGTGTCACGGCGATCGCCGGCGTCCTGTTTATCGCACTCGTCGGATGGCGCCTGATTCCCAGGTCGCGCCTCAAATTCTCCGAAGAGAAGGCGTTGTTTGAGATCGACGACTACGTGGCGGAGATCGCGGTCGGCGAGGACTCGGCAGCGATCGGCCAATCGATTCACGACCTTCACCAGGCGGCGAGCGACGCCGACGTCAAGATTCTCGGCCTGCTCCGCGAAGGAACCCGCGGCTATTCCCGGGTGCGCTACCTCCCCTTGCGCGCTGGAGATCGACTCATCGTGGAGGCACCGCCGGCGGCGCTGACCGCCTACGTCAAGGACACGGGCTTCGAGTTGCCAGGCGCGTCAAACGAAGGTGCGGTCGATCTCGAGGGCGAAAACACGATCCTTTTGGAGGCCGTGATCCCGCCCCGGTCCTCGCTCACTGGTCAAACGCCGCGCCTCGTCGGGCTGACGGGGCGCACCGGACTTCATTTGCTCGGCATTTCTCGCCAGGGTCGCCCCATTCGCGACCGCCTGTATCAGGTCCGCTTCCGGCCGGGCGACGTGCTGCTCTTGCACGGGGACGAGGACAACGTCGGCCGGACCGTTAGAGCACTCGGTTGCTTGCCGCTTGCCCCTCGGAAACTCAACAACGGCCCCGGGCGTAAGGCGTCGCTTGTCGTGATTGCCTTTGCTGCGGCCATTGCCGCCAACATCGCGGGCCTGCTGGCGCTGCCGGTCTCGTTCGGTGCCGCCGCGGTTTTCGTCGTGATTACCAATGTGGTCCCGTTGCGCGACGTCTATGAGGCGATCGATTGGCCGGTCGTCGTGCTGTTGGGGGCGATGATGCCGATCGGCGGAGCGCTCGAAGCAACCGGGGTAACGGCGCTAATCACCAGCGGCATCGTCGATCTGTCGGGTACGTTGGCGCCGGCGACCATCTTGACCATCATCCTCATCATCACGATGACGCTGTCCGACATCATGAATAACGCCGCGACCGCCGTGGTCGCTGCGCCAATCGCGTATGGCACCGCGTTGCAGCTCGGGGTCAATCCGGACGCCTTCCTGATGGCGGTCGCGATCGGCGCCAGTTGCGCCTTCTTGACGCCGATCGGCCACCAGAACAATACGTTGATCCTCGGGCCCGGCGGATACCGATTCGGCGATTACTGGCGGGTGGGTCTACCCACGGAGATCATCATCGTGGCCGTGTCCGTGCCGATGATCTTGTTGATTTGGCCCCTGTAGGCATTACGCCATTCTAAGGATCGGCTTGATCGCCTTGCCGGCGATCGAGTCTGCGACGGCCTCGTTGATTCGCTCAAACGGGTAGTAGCTGGCCAAACGATCCATCGGAAACCGCCCCTGGGCGTAGAATTCGATCAGTTGCGGGATGAATACGTCGGGCACGCTCGACCCTTCCAGAACCCCAACCACAGTGCGGCCGCCGGTCAAGAGATCGCGGGCGCTGAACTCGAAGGCCGCGCCGTGGTTGGGCACCGTCACGATCCCACACACGCCCCGCATGGTCATGCAGGCAATAGCGTCGGTGAAGGATTGCACCGTTCCAGCGGTTTCCAGAACGTAGTTGGCACCCCCGCCGGTCTTTTCGCGAATTCGGGCCGCGACATCGCCCTCGCGGGCGTCGAGAGCGTGCGTCGCGCCGAGTTCGCGCGCGAGCGCGAGCCTAGACTCGTTCACATCCACTGCGACGATCGTCGTGCACCCGACGAGGCGGGCGGCCATCACCCCGCTCAGGCCGACCGAACCCGCGCCCATCACCGCGACGCTGGCGCCGGCACGTGCCTTGATGGTGTTGAGGACAGCGCCGGCGCCGGTCTGAACACCGCAACCCAAGGGCCCCAAGAGTTCTAGCGGCACGTCGTCGTTGGTTACCTTGACGACGTTGCGTTCGGTCGCCAATGCATGGGTCGCAAAGGAGGACTGCTGAAAAAAAGCCCCGTTCAACTTTTGGCCGCGATGCTGCATCGTCGGGGTGCCGTCGGCCCGGCCGCCCGAGAACTGCAACGTGCGCATGTTGTGACAATGGGACGGCGCGCCTTCAGCGCACGATGGGCACGCCCCGCAAGAACCAAAGGTCATGACGACGCGGTCGCCCGGCACAACCTTCGTAACGTTTGTACCTACGGCCTCCACGATCCCCGACCCTTCGTGGCCGAGGACAACGGGCATCGGCATGATGTGCTGTACGCCGATATCGGTGTGACAGACGCCCGAGGCGACGACGCGCACCAGCACTTCGCCGGCGCGCGGCGCGTCCAGGGCGACGGTCTCCAGCGCGAACCGGCCGCCGGGTTCACGCAGAACCGCTGCGAGGATATCCATGATTGCCCTCCCTTTTGCGCAAGGCTCGCTGTTGACGCTATTGCCCGCTATCCTAACGGGATTGCGCGCTGAAAGGAGTGGGCATGAACCGTTTGACGACTCTGATCCTCTTGATTGTGTCCTTCACGGCCACGCTTGCCCCAGCTTCGGCCCAAGACATGGTCGAAGGCGACCCCGCAGCAAAAACCGCGATTGTCGCAGTGATCGAATCGCAGATCGCGGCATTCCAACGTGACGACGGCGATGCAGCGTTCTCCCATGCCGCACCTGGTATTCGCGCCTATTTCGGTTCGCCCGACCGTTTCATGCAGATGGTGCGCTCGTCCTACACGTCGGTGTATCGACCGCGCAGCGTCGAGTTCCGGCGCCTTCTGATTGTGCGGGGCGAGCCGATCCAGGAGGTGTTCTTTGTCGGCCTCGACCTCTCCACCATGTTGGCGCTGTACCGCATGGAACGGGCGCCAGACGGGCGCTGGTTGATCAACGGCGTGTTGGTCGCCGACACCAAGGAACAGGCGACCTAGGCTCAGCATTTGGCCCTTCGCCGGTCCGATCGGCGCAACGTCTATTGATCTGTGGCCGCGAGGGGGCTGCGGTTGGGCACAGTAGGCGCCTAGAAAATATCGGACTGGGCCTCTGCTTTACCTCACGCGGAGACGCTACCGAAGCGCGGGGAACATCTCAAACGCTGGTGTCGGCGCGATGCCGCCCAGGAAAAAGGACGCGACTCCTAACGCGTCGGAAACGCCTGCCGGCGTACATCGTCTCGCCGGAGAAACGTCGGGTTACCCCAATGCTTGAATGACGCGTTCCCGACCGCGTCGCCGAACCGCAACGCGACCGCCTGGGCGCGCCAGCACGGGCTTCGCGCGCCGCGCCGGACCATCGCCGTCACCCAGTCCGGTGGCGGTGCCTCGCTCAGAACCACGGTTCGTCGGGCGAGTTCGATGGCACCGACCAGCGCTGTGCAATCGCGTTGCATTGCGAGCGCCGCGACGATCGGACGAACTGCGTCGGACGATCGCTCGACGGCGACCAGCGCCCCGGCGTAGATCCAGGCTTGGGCGAGAATTCCGTCGCCGAGCGCCGCACCCAAGGCGTCGATGATGCGGTCGGCGTCGGGCGTCCCTTGATCTTGCACGACACAGCGTAGAACCCCGAGCAGGCCGAGACCGCGATGTTCGTTGTCGCCGACAGCGGCGATCACCGCCCCTAGGTCGCGCAGAAGCGCGCGACGAACGAAGGAATGGGCCCCCTTGGCCGCGACGCCGTCGCCGGCGAGCGGATAGGCAACGTCAAGGGCTTCGGCGATCGTCCCGGTATGGCCAGCGGTCGATTCGGCGCCAACGCAGACCGGGGCGGTTGGCCCTTCGACGCGAGCGAAACCGAGCCCATTCGGTCCGCCGAGCGGCAACGGGTCGAACACTTGGCGTTCGTTCTGCCGCGCAAAAACGTCCTCGCTGCCTGTACCAAGGAGGGCACCGACCCCCGGCAGGCCGCCTGCCCAATGGGCCTCGCCCCAACCCGTCCCGCCAAGGGAGAACGAGTCCGTACCGCCGGCATCGAAGACGACGCCGAGACCGTTCGCGGTGCTGGCGCCCTGGGCCAACGACACTGCGTCGTACCGATCGTTTCCGGCACCGTCGCGCAGATAGCCGATGGCGCGATCCAACCCCATTCCTTGCGCGACCCCGACGCCCGCCACATAGGAATCGTCGCCCGCGTCATCCACGAGGATGCCAATGCCGACATGGGCGGCCGACCCTTGGGCATACCGGATTGCGGTGTAACGATCGCGGCCGGTCCTGTCGGCAAGCAGACCCATGCCAAAATAGAACCCGTATCCTTGGGCGAACATCTCGGCGTCGTAGGTGTCGTCGCCGCGCCGGTCCACGAGGACGCCGATGCCGCCCGCCGTGCCTTGGCGGTCGCCGAAACCAACGCCCTGCGCTTTGCTGACCCGGCCGCCGCGATCGAAGACATCGGCGTATCCGCTGGCGTGGTAGCGGTCGTCGCCATCAAGATCGACGAGAACCGCCGCGCCCGCCGGGCCGGCGAAACCCTGACCGAAACCGTCCAAACGATAGGTGTCATCGCCGGCGGCGTCGTAAAGCAGCGCCCGCCCGAGAACGGCGGCGGCCTGATCGAAATAGCCCGCCCCATAGGCGTCGTCGCCCTGGAGATCGGCGATCACGGCAACACCGCCGAATGCCGCAGACGGCCCGGTGCCAGCCCCACCCCATTTGTCGTCGCCGGCATGGTCGACGACGACCAGAACCGCGAGGATGCCACCCGGGCCGCTGTAGGAATCGTCGCCGCCCCGATCGACGACGATCACGACGCTCCCGGCGTCGAGCTGGGCGAAGTCGTAGGTGTCGTCGCCGCCCGGGTCAACAATCAGGACCACCCCAGCCGAGCCGGTCGGGCGATGACGATCGGGTCCGACGGTACCGGCAATCAGCACGACCCCTTTGGCTGCGGCGGGCGCCGTGGCGGGACCGGCCGCGATGAGATCGAACGCGAGGGAGAGCACCACCGTACCAAGATGCATCGAGGTCTCCGCCAAACCCGCATCGAGACCGGCCTGGACGACGGGGTCGGGGATGTCGCCGCTGCCGAGCGTGGCACTGAGGCCGTTCCGGTCACCGCCGCCGGTGCGTTGAAACCGATCCAAAGAACGCCGCCACTGCGCGACGGCACCGCGCGATAGGCTGGCAAACCGTGCGACGGCCGCCATGTCCGACTGGACGAACGTTGGGACGCGCGGCGTTCGGCCAGCGAGGGGAACGTCCCAACCCGCGCGCCGCAGCGCCTTCCCAAACTGCGCGATTGGCTCGTTGAGAAGAGCCTCCGGCGTCTCGATGGCATGAAGGAATGCAGGCGTTGTCGCCCGGGGCGGTGCCTGCCCGGCCCGGAAAACGGTATTGGAAATAACGCCCATCGCGTCCCGCCCAAGGCCGCGTTCCGCCATACTCGCCGCCAGGGTCCGCGCCACGGAGTCGGCACCGTGTGAAGGTGCCGCGAGTCCCAACATCGAAATTGCAAGGCAAAGCGTAGGGAGCGGAGCGATCGGGCGAAACGGCCGTCCGAGGCGGGCGACTGCCCGGCCCAATGCAAAAAAAGGGGCGGCCAAACGCCGCCCCTTCTTTATCGCTCCCGTCGAACGACTAGGAGCTGGACTTCTCACACTTATCGGCCGGGTGTTGGTCGAACATCGACCATTTGCCGTCCTTGAGCTCAATGATGAAACCGGGCAGCTCGGCGTCGCCATCCGCATCAAAGCAAATCGGACCGAGCATGCCGATGTAGTTCGTCTTGCGAAGCTGATCGCGAATGGCAATGCGCTCAGCCGCCAGATTGGCCATGCCACCGGTGGCACCGGTTTCTTTGATGACCTGGGCGAGGAGATAGACGATCTCGTAGGCCTGGGCATCGACATGGTGCGGAAATGCCGATTCGATGCCGATCTTCTTGTTTGCCGCATTGAACTTCTCGGTAAATGCCCGAGTCTTGTCGTTCAGATCCCACCAGAATCCGGCGGCGAAGATGGTGCCGTCAGCTTCCGTGCCGACCACGTTGACGATCTCGGGATCCGCAAAGAGCTGGGAGCCAACCATCCGACCCTTGAAGCCCTGACGCCGGGCTTCCTTCAAAATCTTCACGGCGTTATCGAGAATCGCACCGGCGCCGATCAGGTCGGGCGGTGTCTGCATGATCTTGGCAATCTGGGGCGACAGGTCGAATGCGTTCTGCGGGAACCCCTCAGGCTCGCCCACCACCTTGATCCCGACCGCGGCGAAAGCCCCGGGCATGATCCCGGTCCCGACCGCTTTCGACACAAACTGGTCGGATTCGTACATGATCGCTGCCGATTCGGCCGGAATACCCTTGCGTTTCAGGCTGGTCAGCATCCGATTGAACTGTTTGCCTTCGTCTTCGGTCACACGAAAGGCGAACGCGTTGTCTTTGGCCAAACCGGGAGTCGATGCGGCGTTGGGAATCTGAACGATCCCAAGGCGCTCGCCAACGGCAAAGGCGACACGGGCTTCACCCGACGAAAAAGGCCCGATAATTGCGAGGGCGTGGTCGTCCTCGGCGAGCTTGCGGGTCGCGACAGCGGCCTGCTTCGCATCGCTGCCGGTGTCGAATTTGACGATCTTGATCATCTTGCCGTCGATGCCGCCCGCGGCGTTGATCTCGGCAACGGCAATGTCGACCGCAGTCTCGGTCGTTTCGCCGGACGACTTCAAAAATCCCGTCTTGGCCATGTTAAGGCCAATAACGATCTCTTCCGCCGCGCCCGCCGGTGCGGCAAAGAGCGACGCCGCCAGCGCGGCGACAGCAACTCCAGTTAGTGTTTTCACGTGTTTTCCTCCCGGGTTATGTCCGTTTGTCCGGACCTAAGAGCATTGTGACGTTCGGGACACGCCTTAACAAGGTGGCGCTATTCGGCCCCGAGATAGGCAGCTTCAAGTTTCTCGCCCGTGCGGAGCTGCTCGGCGGTCCCTTCAGCGACCACCTTTCCCAGCTCAAGAACGTAACCGCGGTTGGCGGTTTGTAGGGCTTTATGCGTGTTTTGTTCGACCAAGAGGATCGATAGGCCCCCCTGATTCAGCGAAACGATAAGTTCAAAGAGCTGTTTGACCAGGATCGGGCTAAGGCCAAGCGACGGCTCATCAAGCATCATCAAGACCGGTCGCGCCAGCAGGGCGCGGCTGATCGCCAGCATCTGCTGCTCGCCGCCCGAAAGCACCGACGCCGGCATGGCACGCCGCTGGGCGAGGTTGGGAAAGCGTTCGTAGATGCCCTCGATATCCTTCGCAACATCGGAATCCCGCCGGCAATAGGCGCCCATCAGGAGATTGTCGTGCACGGACATGGAAACGAAAATCTGCCGCCCTTCCGGCACCATCACCAATCCCGACCGGACACGCTTCTGCGCCGACCGCGAGGCGATGTCCTCCCCGCGAAACCGCAGGGTCTCCGCGGATGCCGTTGCGGTCCCCTGGATCGCCTTGAGCAGCGAGCTCTTCCCGGCGCCATTGGCACCCAACACCGTGACGATCTCGCCCTCGCCGACCGACAGCGAGATGCGCTTGACGGCATGGTTGCGACCGTAACGGACGTTTAGATCTTTTGCCTCAAGCAGCATCGCCAACCGCCTCGGATCCGAGATAGGCTTCGAGCACGCCGGGATCGCGGTGGACCTCACTGGAGGGCCCCTCGAAGATCTTCTTCCCGAAATTCAGCACGACGACATGGTCGCAAAGGCTGCGGACGAACTGCATGTCGTGTTCGACGACAAGCAGCGTGACTCCGCGTTTCGACACTCCTTCGAGCAACAACTGAAGTTCTTCGGTTTCCTTCTCGTTGAGACCCGCAGCGGGTTCATCGAGCATGAGGACCTTCGGATCGGACATCATCGCGCGGACGACTTCGATCCGCTTTTGCACGCCATAGGGAAGATTGGCGACGACCTCGCCAGGATAGGTGCCAAGACCAGCTTGGGCCAATGCATCGGTTGCCTCGCGCGCCCACCGGTTCCCAGGCAGCCATCCCAGCGGGAAAAGCAGGCTGCCGAGACGTCTGGCGCGGGCGTGCTGGCCGAGCATGACATTCTCGACCGCGCTCAAATGCGGCATCAGCCGGATATTTTGGAAACTGCGCGAGATCCCCTTGTTGATGCGCTCGCGGTCCGGCAACGACGTAATGTCCACGCCGTCGAGCAGCACCTTCCCGTCGTCGATCGGATACACGCCGCTGATCAAGTTGAAGACGGTGGTTTTGCCTGCGCCGTTGGGGCCGATCAACGCAGTTCGGCTGCCGCGCGCGACGTCAAACGAGACTTCATCGACAACGCGGAGCCCGCTGAAATTCTTCGAAACGGCCTGAAAGGACAGGACGGCATCCGTCATCGTTTGCCGCCTTCGACGAGCGGCGCGGGACCGCGGCGTCTAAACAAACCGTAGACCCGATCGGTCAACGTTCGGGTGACCAATCCTTCCGGCCGAACGACCATCATTAGAACGATAATGATCCCGAAGAACACGAACCGCCATTCGTTGCTGACCCGTAGGAACTCAGGTAACAGCGTGAAAAAGACTGCGCCAACCAGCGGCCCATAAGGCGTTTGAGTCCCGCCGATCAGGACGTAGAGCAGGACGAACGTGCTGAGGAGGATGTTGAAATGCTGTATCTCGACATAGTTGAACTGATGCGCCCAGATCGCACCGCCGACCCCCGCAATGACGCCACCCAACGTAAATGCCGCGACCTGCGTCATGCGGGTATTCACGCCGAAGAGGCTGGCGACCCGCTCGTCGTCATGGACCGCCCGCATCGATAGGCCAAACCGCGTCGACATCAGGAAAAAGACGAAAAGAACCACGACAATCGTGATCGGGGCGATGACATCGAGGTCGGCATAGGCCGCAACCGGATAACCGGCGGCGGCCCCGAATATTTCTAGGTTGATATATATCCCTTGGACGATTTCGGCGAAGGCCAACGTTGCCAAAACCATATAGACGCCGCGGGTCCGCAGGATCGGGAATGAAATGAGAAAAGCAACAGCGCCCGTCGCGAGCGCGGCGAGAGGGATGGTCAGCCACATTGCCAGGCCAACATCCGTGCTGAGATACCCGCTCGTGTAGGCCCCGATGGCGACAAACCCGGCGGCACCAAGATTCAGCTGCCCGGCAGCGGCCGGCAGGAAAACCGAATAGGCCACCACAATATTGAAGCAAAGAATCGCAATGATTCCGGTCCAATAACCGCTCATGGCCTAGAACTTTCCTTTGCCGATGGCAGTATGCCCGAACAGCCCGGCAGGGCGGATCAGGAGGATCAACAGCAGCAATCCCCAGATCGGAATTTTGACGATATCGGCGCCGAAGAAGTGGATTGCCATAACCTCAGTGAGACGATCGATCAGTCCCCCGGCATTGGCCCCCCAGATGTTCCCGAGCCCACCGATGACCATCCCGGCGATCGCCTTCGCCGCGACGTTGTCTCCCATGTAGGCATTGATGTTGGCGTAGTTGAGCGTGAACAGCATGCCCGCAATCCCCGCCATCAAACCGGTGATGACGAAAACGATCGGTACGATGTAATTGACGCTGACGCCCATGAGCGTCGCGGCATCGGGATTTTCGGCGATACTGCGCAATGCCCGGCCGACCCGGCTGCGCTTCAACATGATGCTGAGGCCCCACACGATGGCCAGCGCGAGCACGAGGCTTGCCAGTTGGGGAATACCGATGACGAGCTTGCCGATATGGAAGTCCGCGCTGGTGAACGGCGTCGGAAACCGTTGCGGGTCGGAACCCAGAATCACCAGAACGAGATGCTCGAAGATGATGAGAAAGCCTAGCGAACTCACCAGCGGCAGGGCGTGTTCGGTAGCATCGCCGTACCGTACCCGCATGTAGCGATAGGTAAACCGCTCGACAATCAGGGACGCGACGGTCGCCGTCGCAACCCCGCCCAGGAGCGCCAGGGCCCAGTGAACGCCGATCGTCGTCAAACCCCATGCCACCATGCCCGACAGCATGAAGAGCGCCGGGATGGTGAAGTTGAGGAAGTTGAGCATCCCGATGGTGAGCGTGAACGCCACCGCCACCATCACATAGATGCCGCCGATCATCAGGCCGGATATCAGCTGCTGAAGTATCAACATGACCGTTTCGGCCGCTGCCGCTGGATACCGGCAACCGCCTCCCTTTTTTGCGCCCAGGCGATCAATCCCGCCGGAGTCATTTTTTTCAGCCTTCCCTGCGTCAGGCCATCGCAACCTACATTCTCGCTCGTACGGAGTCTACGCGGACTCCCACCGGCTTGTCGGACGACCACGGCTAGACCGCCCGGCGTTCCTCGTGTTTTGCGGCGCGGCGCGAAGGTCGAGGTTTGCGCGAGAACCACCGCGCGCGGTCCTGATCGAAGACGTCCGACAAGTGATCGATCACGGCTCGGATACGGGCGCCCTTGTTGGTTTCTTCGTGCGAAACCAACCAGATCTCGGCGGAGCAGTTGGTGTCCACCGGAAGGCGAACGAACTCCGAGTCGAGCTCTTCGACATAGAGCGGGAAAAGGCCGATGCCCATGCCCATCCGCACCGCAGAGACGACCGATGCCGAGGAGTTCGAGCGATACACCACTGCATTGTGGCGTTGCACGATATCGGTCCAAGGCATCCAGCCCGGGTTCATGTGGAGTGCCGTGTGATCGACCAGGCGGTGCCGGTACAGATCGTCGATCGACTCCGGGGTGCCGAACACGCGAACGTAGGACTTGGTCGCAAAAAGATGAAGGTCCATCGCGCCGACCTTGCGCGCCACCAGTTTGGGTTCGGAGGGCCGCGCGTAGCGGACCGCGATGTCGGCTTCGCGCATGGCAAGATCGACGACCCGGTCTTTGCATACCGTTTCGATCATGATGTGCGGATGTTCGCGCTGGAACTCGACAAGCTTCGGCGGCAGCCAGAGGGTGGCAAGGCCTTCGGTGATTGAAATGCGGACCAGCCCGGTCATTTCGTTGTCGGCGCCGGCGAGTTGGCGCTCGATACCGGCGGCCGACGCCTCCATGTCCGCGGCCTGACTGAAGATCAGTTTTCCTGCCGGGGTGAGGCGCATGCCGCGGCTGTGCCGGTCGAAAAGCTTGGCGCCGAGCCGGTCTTCTAAGGCGGCGATCCGCCTACCAACCGTCGACTGATTGGTTTTCAGGAGGCGGCCCGCCTCGGAAAAACTGCCGGTCCGCGCCACAGCCAGAAAGTATTGGATGTCGCGCCAATCCCGGAGCTCTCCAGCCGATCTGCTTTTTTGCATGTCTTTTATGCGTATTTTGTTAATTCGCAGCGCCTAAAACGACCGATACGGTGACGCACGATTTGAGGGTAGGCGGATGTCTATCGCACGGCAACAGAATTGGGTGGGGGATCTGTGCCAAAGCAAAAAAAATCCATATATAGCGCCTACTTAAGGAGTCCGTCGACGCGGCTGGGTGCGCTCATCGGCGCGCTTATGTACCTCTCCTATGCAGCCGGTTTCGGCGCCTGGGCCAACCCGGCGCTGATCGTCGTGACTGCCTTTATTGGCATAGCATTGCCCACTTACTCTCGACTCAGCAACCGCATAGAACAACGGGTCAACTATGCATTGGTGCTAGTCACGGTCGGGCGCCTCGCCAGATTCGGCGCACAGTTCGCGTTCAATTTGGCCGCCTTTCTAATCATACAACTTGGGGGTGTGTTCGGCGACACCAATCTGTCCGCACTGGGCGGAATTGTTGGCGCGGCGGCCCTTACGACGGCCGCCTCGCAGGGCGCCCAGTACGTCGCCATCATGCTGTTCAACCGCAATGTCGGCGACTTGAACGGCAACGTCATGTTGGCATTGTCGATCAACATTGTGGTGACCGCCGCCGCCGTGGTCGGCGTACCCGTCGTGCAGGAACTCTTCGTCCTTGCCGGCCTCGCATTCGCTGCCTTCGTATTCGGCGGCGGCCTTCTCTCTGATTTGCGCGGGATTTTTTATCCCAAACGCGGCATCGGCATCTTTCTTGGTACGTTCAATCCGTTTCACGTCACCCACTTGCGTCTGATCCGCGACGCGCTTGAACGACGCAACCTCGAACGGGTAATCGTCCATCCGACCCTGGTGCCGCGCGGCCACCGATTGGCACTGGAGCGCGGCGACATCGCGATCGATCGCATCGAACGGGGCATGCAAATCTATGAACGCACCGAGCGGGCAGACCCCTATGTCGACTACTTCCCGACCGGCCAACGTTTCTTCGCGCCCGAAACCCGCCGCCATCTGATCGAGTGCGCACTCGAGGAAGCCGGCCTCAGCAATCGCGTCGACGTCGCGTTCATGCCCGAGGTATACGACCGGCGCGGCTTTCACGGGGTTATCGCCGAAATCAAAAAGAACAATCCCGGCAAGCCGATCCATGGCATTCACGGGAGCGACCTTGGCGGCATGATGGTGCGCGCGATCATGGACGAGTGCGGATGGATATACCCCATTCCCGTCCGCCGTCGCGACGGCATCTCGGCAACCGCCGTCCGCGCCGGGGCCACCGGCATGACCCCCGACTCCATTAGTACCGCGTTGTCCCAATTACAGAGTGAGTCTCCGCAAGTCGTCGTCAACGAAAGGAAGTTCCGTAATGACAAAGGCGTCCTCGTACCTGCCTAACAGCAGGCGTAACGACATCTCGGTCAAGGTGGCCGGGTCGATCGAAGAAATGATGCAAGCCTTCGCAATCCGGTCGGCCGTTTTCATGGCCGACCAGAACTGTCCCTATGCCGAGGAGTTCGACGGCAACGATTTTTCTGCCACCCACGTCGTTGCTTACGAAGGCGAAGAGCCCGTTGCCTGCATGCGGGTTCGCTACTTCGGCGACTTCGCCAAGCTCGAACGCTTCGCGGTCCGTAAGGAATACCGGCGGATGAGCATCATCAACGCGGTTGCCAATTTCTCGATTCAACTGTGCAGGCAGAAGGGTTACACCAAGCTCCATGCCCATGCGCAAAAGCGATTGGTCAAGCTGTGGGCCCGTTACGGGTTTGCACCGAGCGGCGATCTTTTCCATTTCTCGGATCACGAATACGTCACGATCGTCGGCGACTTCGAGCGTCTCGACGATGCATTGTCGATTTCCGCCGATCCGATGGTTCTGGTTCGCCCGGAAGGAAAATGGGAACAACCGGGTGTACTCGACTTCTCGCGAGAACGTGTGCCGACAAACCCGATCGGCGGTGCGGTATGAAGCCGTTCGAGATGAATCAGAGTTTCGAGGTGCCGGATACCCCCCTCCTGATCGCTATCGAGATCCAGCGAGAGTACACGACCAAAGGTCGCCCCTATTTCATGGAGGGGATCGACGAAAGCCTTGAGAACTGCCGCAAGATTCTGACCCATGCCCGGGAGAAGAACTGGACCGTCGCCCATGTGCGGCACGAACAACCCGGCACAGTGTTCGGCCAATCCCATGCCGCGACGCAATTCGTGAAGGGCTTCGAGCCGCTTCCGCGGGAGTATTTGTTCACCAAGAGCAACTTCTCTTGCTATAGCAATCCGGGCTTCGAGAAATTCATGGAAACCTCGCGGCCCGAACAGGTTTACCTCATCGGATACAGTTCGCCGATGTGCTGCCTGTCGACGATCGTAGAGGGGTATCACCGCGGCCACGAACTGACCTTTGTTACCGATGCCTCGTTGGCGCGGGCGACTCCGAACGCGGAGGAAAAAACCGCTCACATACACGCCACCCACATTATTTCGTTCTATGCCAATCTTGTGGAAACGGCGCAGGTGCTGGGCGACGCCTCACGCGGGTTCGCGCCCTACCACGAGGTGTCGGCCACGGAAGCCCGACACGCAATGTAACGACGTCCAACGAACGCGCGGAAGAACGGGCATCGCAAGGTGCCCGTTCTTCCCTGTACCGGGTTGCTTGCGGCGCGCGGCGCTAAAAACTAAGGTCCGCACCGGGGCGACGCCGCCCCGCTACGTCCGACCGGAGCACCGTCCCTAACAGGCCGATCGATTCATGGTGACAGACGATCCCATCGGCCCCTACCTCGAAGCTGCCGCGAAGGGGGACTCCGCGGCCTTCGCCGCGCTTTATCGGCTGACCTCCCCGAAACTATTTGCGCTGTCGATGAGTATTCTGAGACGTAACGACTGGGCCGAGGAAGCACTTCAGGAGACTTACGTTAGGATTTGGCGGTCGGCGCACCGCTACGATTCGGCAAAAGGCGCCGGGATGAGCTGGATTGTCACGATCGCTCGGAACGCTGCCCTGTCGAAACTGATGCGCCGGCCAAAGGACGAATTTGCAGGCAATGAAAGCGACATGCTTCAACTTCCCAGCGCAGATCCGACGCCGATGGAGACGGCGATGCGCTCAAGCGACGCGCGGCAGCTGATGACCTGCCTCGGCGAACTCGAAGAAGAGCAGAAGCAATCTATTTTATTGATTTATTATCAAGGACTTACGCAACGCGAGGTGGCAGACCACCTGCGCCGGCCGATCGGCACCGTCAAAAGCTGGGTACGGCGCGGCTTGCTTCGCCTGAGAGACTGTTTGGACCGTGAAACAGCTTAGCGCCATAGATCGCAGCCAGCTTGCGGGGGAGTACGTCCTCGGCACCCTACGGGGACCCGCACGGGCCCGGTTCGAACGCCTGGTCGAAGACGATCCGCACCTGTGGCAGGAAGTCGCGTTCTGGGAACGGCGGCTCGGCACCCTCGGCGAGGCACTGCCTGACGCAACGCCCCCTGCACGGGTGTGGCATGCCATCGAGGCCCACATCGGCAGCGACCGGGTGGACGCCCCCCAAACCAAGGGCCTGTGGCGAAATGTGCCGTTCTGGCGCGGGTTTGGGCTCATCGCCGCCGGTTTGGCGACCGCCCTGCTGATCCTCGCCCTCATCCCGGCGGCAAACACCGATTTTCAGGCCGTCCGGGTGGCGACCCTGCAAAACGAGGCTGACGGATCGGCCTGGCTGGTTCGGGTTGCGGCCGATGGTATCGCCGAGATCACCGCAGTGGGCGCGGCGGCGCCGCCGCCGGGGCGGGATTACGAGCTGTGGCTGCTTCGAAGCGGCGACCTCGCTCCGGTATCGCTTGGCCTTGCCTCGCCCGAAAAGAGTCGGCGTTTGACGCTGCCGGCAAGCTTCTCCCAAGGGACCGGCTTTGCGGTCAGCGTTGAGCCGACCGGCGGCTCGCCCACCGGCGCGCCTACCGGGCCGGTGCTGTTCGTGGGCAACATCGTGGGCCCACGACACAACTAACGCATCCGGCCAGCCGCCGGGTGGGTATTCCCAACAACTGCATTTGTGTCGGAGGGCCATGACATGACACCTGTGAACCCGAATTCCTTGATTGTTGACCCTAAACCCGGCCTGGTCTCGCGACGCGGCTTTTTTTCAAAAACCGGTGGCCTGACCTTATCGGCGACCGCCGTCGCGCTGCTCGCGGGTTGCGGAACGATGGCCGCGAAGAGCGACGATGCCGCATCGAGCGATCTCGAGATACTCAACGGCGCGTTGGGCGCGGAGCAGGAAGCGATTGCCGCCTACCAGCTCGGCGCCGATAGCGGCCTTTTGGTCCCCGCCGTGGCGCAGATCGCGCTGGCGTTCCAACGCGACCACAGCGAACACGCCAAGGTTCTGTCCGACACCATTCGGCAGCTCGGGGGTACACCGGCGCCCGCGAAGTCCGATTACAACTTCCCGGTAGCCGATATCAAGACGCAGGCCGATGTGCTGGCCTTTGCCGCCGACCTCGAACAGGGCGCGGTCAGCGCCTATGTCCAGGCGGTTTCGGCATTCCAAAACGGCGACTTGAAGGCGGCGGCGGCCAGCATCCTGGGCGCCGAAGCGATGCATTGGGCAGTCCTGCGCGGCGCGCTGGGCGAAAACCCGGTACCGTCGGCGTTCGTCAGTTAAGGGTTTTCCGAGGGTTTACGTCCCGCCGGCGGTTTAGGCGATTCCCCTATCGCGTCGCACGGCACTTGCCTGTCTCTGAGTCGTCGGCGGGACACCCGATTTCTACCCCGATTGAGGCCAATCGGGTAGTTTTTCCCAAATCGGGCAGGTTCCGCGCTAGAGCGCAGTTGCTGCGCCCTTAGTCGGCGCCAACGGAAACGGCGACCTTTTCCATGGGTTCCACAGGTTTTCGCCCCTCCGCCGGGCCTGCGGCGGTTTCTGCGCCGACCTGGTCGCCGGGAACGAAGAGTTCGTGTTCGCCCGGCACGCCCTTGAGAACGTGACAGCCGACCGACGCCAACTTGCCCGGATAATTGTCGGCGAACGACGCGGACACTAGGACGGTCTGTTTCAGTTCTTTGGTCATGCTTTCCACCCGCGCAGCCTGATTGGCGGCGAGCCCGATCACGGTGAATTCCAGCCGCTCCGGGATACCGATATTGCCGTAGGTGACGTCGCCGAGGTGGAGCCCGATCCCGTAGCGGATCGGTGGAAAATCTGGGTTCTCGGCGTTCTGCGCCGCCACTTTCACCGCGACCTCTTGGGAGGCCCTCATGGCCCGGCGGCAGGCCTCGGCTGTGCCGGTCGCATCGGTGCGCACCCGGTCGGCCGCGTCGGAAATCGGGAAGATTGCGAGAACGGCGTCGCCGATAAAGCGCAGCACCTCGCCGCCGTTCTCGATGATCGACCCGGCGACGCACTGGAAGTACCGGTTGAGGTGCAGCAGGTACGTCTCCTGCGCCATGCTCTCGGACAGCGCCGTCGAATCGCGAAAATCGCTGAACCAAATAACCGCGTGAATCCGCTCGCCATCGCCGTGTTTGACTTGCCCGTTCAACACCCGCCGCCCGGTGTGGGCACCGAGGTAGGTTTCCAGCAGGCCGATCGCCGTACGCCGCTGGGTGTGGACCTCAAAGAGGCGGCCCAGGCTGGGCAATATCTCATAGACCTTGTTGAGATCGTCGGCGGCAAACCCGCCGGCGACAAACGAAGTGACCGAAAGGATGCAAATTTGCCCGTCGGTGAAGCGGAAGGGCATCGCGCAGTAGTCGGTTGCGCCTTCCTTGAGCAGATCCTCCAGGATCGGATAGTCGAGCTTGACGTTGTCCCCCTCCAACCGCCGGCGCACGCCGCCCGAGCCGCGCAGGATCGGGGCGAACGGGCTATTGGCGAAGACCGGGCGCGTCAGGATATCGTGCGGCGCCGAGCGCACTTCGATCTTGGGCTCGGCGTCCGCCTCTTCCTGTTCCCACGAAAACATACGGGCAAAAACTTGCGGGTGCAGGTTGGGAATGATGACCACAACCCGGGAAACCGGCACGCCCGCATCCTGCAGGGAGGCGCAAAAGCTCCTAAACAACGCCTCGGCCGAATCCGCCGCGAGCGCGGGTCCGATGACCCAGCCGACCAAGGGGTTCGCATACCGGTCGCCGTCCATCGATTCGGGTACGACCACATCGGATCCTTTGTACACGGCGCTGATCTTCGATTGGTCGAAGGCCACGTAGCCGCGTAGCGACTCGCCCTCGGCGTAGGGGTCTTCGTAGCCCCAGACGGCGTCGTCGGTCGTGACCCCGCCGACCCGCACGGACCAATAGCTCGCGTTGCCCTTGAACGGGCAGTGCGTCTGGGTCTCGGTCTTCTTAAGATACGCAGCCTGAACATCCTCGACCGGAATGTAATAGACCGGCGGCAGCGTCCCTTCGTGCAGGACGATCGCGCGCACGGTGTCGGCAATCCAGGTGCCGTCCTGCTCGACCCGAATGCGATCGAAGCAGGGCTTGGTCACCATATGCTGGGAAATCTTCGTGCCGGCCATCGGGGCCCCTATCGGTTTGTCGCGGACATTCTAGGGAATATGGTGTCGCAGGAGCAGGTTTCTAAATGGTTTCGACGGGGGGCGGCCGGCACGACCCCCGACTCAAGACCTTTTTGTTCGATCCGGGCCGGAAACGACGATCGGCCATGCCCCGGACCGGCCTTGGGTGCCAGCATTGTTCCATTCTGGACCAATTCCGCCATGTTTGAGCGGGACGATCCGGTTTTCCGCATTACATGAGGCATAAAGTCCCCATTTATAACTCATAGCTCATGAACAAGATTACAGATTGCGCCACGTTCACTACAGGTTGTGGTGCCCGCTGAGGGACTTGAACCCCCACTCCCGTTTCCAGGAAACGGATTT
>CAYGKG010000039.1:0-25512 GCA_964350495.1 uncultured Alphaproteobacteria bacterium | reverse complement strand
TCGGTCGAATAGCCGATATGGGGGGTGAGCAACGTGTTCGGGAGCCGCCGCAACGGATGGTCGCCGGGCAGCGGTTCGCGGTCGTAGACGTCGAGCGCGGCGCCGCCGATCCGGTTTTCCTTGAGGGCCGCGATCAGGGCGGCCTCGTTGACGAGGGGGCCGCGCGATGCGTTCACCAAGATGGCGTCTTTCTTCATCTGGCGTAGATCGTCCGCGCCGATGAGGTCGCGTGTGCTGTCGCTCAGCGCCATCAAGATGGCGATCACGTCGCTCTGCGCCAGGAGAGCACCCTTGCTAACCCGCGTGGCGCCGGCTTCGGCGGCGCGGGCATCGGTCATGTTCGGGCTCCAGGCGATCACGTTCATGCCGAAGGCCGCGCCGACGCGCGCCACCGGCGCGCCCAAGCGGCCCAGGCCGATGACGCCGAGTGTCAGACCCTTCAGATCGCGGCCCATCGTCGTCTGCCAGCGGGCCGCGCGCATGTTGGCATCCTCGATATGGATGTGGCGCGTCAGGCCCAGGATCAACGCCCAGGTGATCTCGGCGGCGGCCAAGCCCGGGTCGGGGATGCCGGTCCCGCATACGGTGATGCCGCGTTCAACCGCGGCCGCCACATCGATTGCCGCGTTGGTCGGCGCGGTCGAGCACAGGAGTTTCAGATTGGGCAAGCGAGCCAGCGTGGCGCGGTCGAAGCGAGTGCGCTCGCGCATGCAGCAGACGATGTCATAGGGCGTTAGGCGCGCGATCAGGGCGTCGGCATTTTCGGCATGGGCATGGAACACATCGAGCGCACAGTCCGCAGGCAGCTGAGTCCAATCGGCGTAGTCCAGGACGTTGCCGACATAGTCGTCGATGATCGCGATCTTGGGCATGGCTTGGGCCTAGAACGCCACGGTCTCGCCGTTGTAACGCTTGAACTGGCCCGACTCTTCGAGCGTCCAAGCGGCGATCAGCTTACGCATGCCAGCAATCGAATCGAACCGTTCGACCGCCGCGCCCTCCCCGCCCATGTCGGTTTTGACATGGCCGGGGCAGAATACCATGACCGTCACGCCTTTATCGCGCAGGACCGACGCAAGGGTCGTGAAGGTTTTGGTCACACCCGCCTTGGAGGCACCGTAGGCAAAGACCGGCGCCTGCATTTCGACGTTGGAGCCGACCGTCGACGAAATCACCGCGATCTTCTTTTGGTCGCCCTGCATGAGATTACCGAAGAACGCCTCGGTGACCTTGAACGGCGCCATCGTGTTGGTGCGCAGAACCCGCTCCCACGCGGCGTAATCCATCGACCCGAAACTCTGTTTGGCCAGTTCGGTGCGGACCGGACCGATGATCCCGGCATTGTTGATCAACACGTCGATGGGCCGCCCGGCGAGGCGCGCCGCAGCCGCGTCGACCGCGGCGAAGTCGAGGATGTCGAGGGCATGGACCTCGACCTGGCCCCCGCTCTTGGCAGCCTCAGCATTGAGTTCGCGCGCCTGCCCAAGATCGCGGCAAAAGGCCATCACCGACCAACCGTCGGCCGCATATTGTTGAACGAATTCAAGGCCCAGTCCCCGGTTTGCCCCGGTAATCATCACTGTCGGCATGGCGCCCTTTCCCGTGTTGGGGTGTCGCGTGCGGCGATCGCAATTATGGGCGAGAGAACCGCCCGGCAAAAGGGCATGGCCCCGGTGGGGTTTTGTCTAGCGAAGGCCGGATCGATTTGCTATAGCACGCCCACCGATCCCCGGTAGCTCAGTTGGTAGAGCAAGCGGCTGTTAACCGCTTTGTCGCTGGTTCGAGTCCGGCCCGGGGAGCCAGTTATATCAAGGGGTTGCGCGAAACACGCGCGGCCCCTTGTTGATTCAAGCATCAATACGTCACCAACAAGCCGCGTTGATGGAACCCCTTGGTTCCTTGCCTGGACCGTACGCGACTGGCTTGGTCGGATGGGGGGGCCGGACGTTCTACATCGAGCCGGGTTCCCCGAGGGAGAATGGATGCAACGAGAGCTTCGACAGGGAGTTCAGACGAACTACTGAGCGGCTAGATGATCTACCACGCGCTGGCCGAACCCAGTCCACCGATCGAGCGTTTGGCGGGGCCGCCACAATACCGACGGGCCGCCCTCGTCGCTTGTCCGCAGAGCGCCAAGCCCCAGGGGATATTGCCCAAGCCAATGCCGTCGCCATACGATCCAAACGGTCCGGGCCTTCACGTTTCCAACCGGATCACTCATGCGGCGCAGGCCAAAAGCACGCTATTTCGTTTATCCGTCTTGTGGTCAGACGGATTGCTTGCGTTTCGAGACTTGATGGTACGTTGGGTCCGCACAGGAGGGGCTGAAATCCATCTGCGGCAACCGCTGAGCGACCTGACTGCCGATAGTTCTCCCTGGTCTACATAGGTATCGACGTGGAAGCGCCAGAGTTTCTCATCGTAGCGATCATCGCTGTCCTCGCCGTGGTGCAATCGGTATTTGGCATCGGTCTTCTTGTTTTCGGGACACCGACGCTACTTCTACTCGGCCTGGAGTTCCCGGCGATTCTCTCGGAGCTCCTTCCTGCCTCGGTCGCAGTATCCTTTGCGCAAGCGTTGAAAAAGCATCCGACGGCGCCCCCCCTTCCCCGCGACCTCTATCTCGTATGTCTTCCGGCAATTTGTGCTGGGCTTTTGCTTGTTAGCGGCGGCCCTGCCACGCCGTGGATCGATCGTCTAATCGCGTTTGCGCTTCTCGCTTCCGCAGTCGTTCGAGCCATTGGCACCTTGCGTCATGCCCTGGAGTCAGCTCTCAAGAAATCCAGTAGCTTCTATCACTCGTTGATGGGCCTCGTTCACGGGCTTACCAATCTGGGTGGCGCGCTACTTACAATTCTTGCCGCGGCGACCAGTAACGAAAAAACGGTCATACGCTACACAATCGCGCGCTATTACCTCGCCTTCGGCATCGTCCAGCTTTTGTACCTAACCCTCTTCGAGGGAATGCTCGTCGCTCTCTTTTCGAACGTGTTCAACGGTGCGATTGCTCTCGCGGTCTATCTCGTGGTGGGCAATAGGCTGTTTCATGGGCTGGACGGCAAACGATTTGATAAAGCACTGACCGTGTTCATCGGCCTGTATGGCCTCGCAATTCTCTATGCTACCCGCGCTTAGCTTCGGTCATCTGGGCGTGAGAGGCGGCGAGGGCTTGGAACGAGTACGCCGCCCAAAAATATGCAACAGCCACCCACAAAATTTAGACGGGACAGAAGGAGCATAGGGCTACGCCACTGTGTGATGCGATTGGTCGAAGCGTGGCACCCGGTCCGCTGAGGGGGAGCACAGCCTCGCGGATCAGGGCCGCATTACGTGCGGGAGGATCTGCGGGACGTCATTGCCGACATGCAGAGCGCCGGTCATGCGATGAACGAAGCGTGGTTCGCGCCGCACTACGAATTCCGCTTTCCGCGATACGGGGCGGTACGGTACCGCGAAGTGGAACTTGAACTACGCCAGGCGCTGGAACCGTGGCACGTCCTCGGCGAGGAAGGTGCGGTCGGCGGCACCGTGCGCTATGTCGACTCCTCGGTTGAACGCTTACAGGTGCGCGCCACCGGTATGTCGGGCGATCGCTATGCGATCGCTTGCAACGGTCGCGAAATCCCGATGCGCGAGACCGGGGTTTCGGGCGAACAGGTCGCCGGCGTGCGGTACCGCGCCTGGAAACCGGAGTCCAGCTTGCACCCTTCGATCGGAGTCGATGCACCGTTGGTCTTCGACATTTACGATCGATGGACCGGGCGCGCGGTTGGCGGTTGCACCTATCATGTCGCCCATCCCGGCGGCCGCAACTACGAGACCTTTCCAGTCAACGCCTATGAGGCAGAGAGCCGGCGCCTCGCCTGGTTCTTTACCCACGGCCACACGCCGGGCACGAGTCCCGCCCCGCGCAAGACCGCACGTCCGGAATTTCCCTATACGCTCGACCTGCATTGGTCCTAGCCTTAGGCACTGCCCGCATCCAGCTTTGAGAGAACACGCACAATGCCTGACCTTGTTATCCGCAATGGACTGATTGTCGACGGCACCGGCGAGGCGCCGTTCGCGGGCGACTTGGCGATCGATAAGGGCGCGATCGTCGCGATCGGTACGGTAACCGATCGGGGCGTTCAGGAAATCGACGCCGCCGGACACGTCGTTGCCCCCGGATTTATCGACAGCCACACCCATTACGACGCCCAAGTATTGTGGGACCGCGCGCTCACGATCTCCCCCTGGCACGGCGTTACGACGGTAGTGATGGGGAATTGCGGATTTGGCATCGCGCCGACGCGACCCTCCCATCGCCAACTGATCTTACGGACGTTGGAGCGGGTCGAGGGCATGAGCCTTGCCGCCCTCAACGAGGGTATCGGCCCAACGTGGCCGTTCGAGTCCTTCGGCGAATACCTCGACACCGTCTCGTCGCGCGGCACCGCGATCAATGTTGCGGCCTATATCGGTCATACGCCCCTGCGCCTCTATGTTATGGGAGAGGACGCCGTACGCCGCGCCGCAACACCGGACGAAGTGCGACAAATGCGCGATCTCGTCGACGAGGCGATGCGCGCGGGCGCGGTCGGGTTCTCGACCTCGCACTCGCCGCACCATGTTGGCTACGACGGTCTACCTGTACCCAGCCGCTTTGCCGATGTTCTTGGCGAGATCGACCCCTTGGTCGCGGCGGTCGCCGCCCACGGCGGGGTCGTACAGGCAACGGGCGGCCCAACGATGTTCCTCGACGCCTTTGCCGACCTCGCGCGACGACACGACGTGACGATCACCTGGACGGCACTGATGGCGGGCCTGGAAGGACCGGGATCGCATCGACCGCTCCTGGAGCGCAGCGCCGCCTTGCGCGCGGAAGGCCTGCGCATCATTCCGCAGGCAACCTGCCGGCCGCTCAACTTCGACTTCTCCTTCGACGAACCAACGGCATTCGCCAGTTTGCCGATGTTTGCCGAGCCGCTCAGTACCGATCGCGACGGTCGCGAAAAGCTCTATCGAGACCCATCATTTCGCGCACGCTTCCGGGCGGCGTTGGCCAAGGGCGTGGATCATCCCTTTGCCGAATGGTTCACGCGGACGATCATTTCCTGGGCACCGAGCGATCGGTCGTTAGAGGAGCAACCGCTCGATGCCGTGGCGGCCCAGCGCGGGATCGACCCGGTGGACCTCGCCTTGGATCTTAGCCTCGCCAACGGTCTCCAGGCACGCTTCCGCCTGGCGATGTTCAATTACGATGAGGCCGAGGTCGCCGAAATCATGGCCGACCCCAACATCATTTTGGGCCTGTCCGATGCCGGCGCCCATGCCAGTCAGTTGTGCGATGCGTGCTTTTCGACGCACCTTCTCGCTCACTGGGTTCGCGAAACCGGCTTGCTCAGTCTGGAACGCGGCGTGCAAATGTTGACGAGCGCAATCGCCGATGTCTTTGGCTTGGACCGCGGCCGCCTCGCCTGCGGCATGCCCGCCGATGTGGTGATCTTCGATCCCGAGACCGTCGCCCCGACGGGGCTGCGTCGCGTTTCCGACCTGCCGGGCGGAGCCGACCGTCTGGTCTCGGATGCCATCGGGATTCACACGGTGATTTGCAACGGACACATCATTCGCCAGCACAATCGCGATGCGCCGGGCGCCGCCGCCGCTGGCACCGTGTTGCGCCCGAAGCGCCACGAGAACGATCGAAAACAGTTGGTCTGATCGCCAGTGAGGATTCTCCCCACGCCCGCAAAAGGTTGAGCGAAGAAAGCGCCAAGCCCGATCTTTCCCTCAACGTGGCGCTTAGCGCTTCGGTTGGCCGGGGGCGTGGTTCTTTGGGTCGTTTTTGGCCGTTCCTTTAAGGGTCAACGTGGCGCGCTTCTCTATTTTGTCGCGTTTCTTGCCCTCTTTCTTTGGTCCAGTCTTCTCCCAGGGCTTATCGCCGCGGCGCTTTTTGTCCTCGTTCTTCGACCCGGTCTTTTCCCACGGCTTTTTGCCATAGGGCTTTTTGTGCTCGGAGCGCTTCGCCCGAAGCGGTTTATCTCCGGGATTTTCGTCGCGGCGCGTGCCCTCTTGGGGCTTGTCGCCGTGACGTTTTTCGTGCCGGGGTTTTTGGGCCCGGGGTTTGTGGTCCGCACCAGCGTCTGCGACCTTTTCCGTTTTGGCCTTTGCCGTTTTGTCCCTGTCCGGCCCAGGTTTGTTCGCCCAGGGATTTTTGTGTTGGCGCGGCCCCTCTTGCGGTTCGTTGTTTTGCCTCCCCTTAGCGGGCGACGCGCTGTCGGGTTCCGGTTCGACAATGCGTCCGGGCGCTGTCGTCGCCTGTCTCGCGGGACCTTCGCGACGGGCGGCGGAGTCTTTTTTCTTGCTGTAGGGTGTTTCTTTCCTGCCGTAGGGTGTTTCGCCACGCTGGCGCACGCCGTCGGGTGCCGCGGCCAAACGCGCAACGGTAATGGTCTTCTCCAGGGTGAGTGAGGGACCGACGCCTTCCAGAAAGCGGTCGACGCAGCCCGGCGCCAGTTCCACGTGCGTATCCGTTTGATTGATCTTAATCGCGCCGATATCGCGCTTGGTGATATTGCCGAAGCGGCACAGCATCGGCAGCAACCAGCGCGGCTCTGCATTTTGCTGACGGCCGATCGACAGCTTGAACCAGACGCCGTCCTTGAAATCGTCGCGGCGGGCCGCCTTTTCCTCGACCGGCGCGGCGTCCAGTATTTCCTCGGGCGCCGAACGGCCGGCGCGAAAACGGCGCACCAGGGCGGCCGCCACCTGTTGCGGGCCGTGTCGCTCCAATAGCTGCTGCACCAAAACCTGTTCGTCCTCGGTGATCGGAGCGCTCAGATCCGGATCGTCGAGAATCCGCCGGTCGTCGCGCTGCATGATTTCCAGGACCGTCGGCGGCCGGGCCCAGGTCGCCTCGACATTGGCATTTTGCAGCAAACGCTCGGCCCGCTTACGCCATTCATGCGGAACCACCAAGACGCTGACGCCCTTGCGTCCGGCGCGTCCCGTCCGCCCGCTTCTGTGCAACAGACCCTCGCGGTTCCGCGGCAGGTCCGCGTGGATCACAAGGTCCAAATTCGGCAGATCGAGGCCGCGCGCCGCGACGTCCGTGGCAATACAAACCCGTGCGCGGCCATTGCGCATGGCTTGGAGGGCCTGCGAGCGTTCGTGCTGGCTCAATTCGCCCGACAGCGCCACGACGGAAAATCCCCGATTGTTGAACCGGGCGGTCATGTGATTGACCGCGGCGCGGGTGCTGCAAAAAACCAGAGCGTTCTGCGCGTCGAAATAACGCAACACGTTGATGATGGCATTGTCGCGCTCGTTGGATGCAACCGTCAGGGCGCGGTACTCAATATCCACATGCTGGCTTTGTTCGGCCTTCGTGGCGAGGCGCACAGCGTCGCGCTGAAACCGTTTGGCCAGCGCCGCGATGGGGCGCGGAACGGTGGCGGAAAACATCAAGGTGCGCCGCTGTTCGGGCGCGGCGCCTAGGATAAATTCCAGGTCGTCGCGGAAGCCGAGGTCCAGCATTTCGTCGGCTTCATCCAGAACTACGGCGCGCAGACCGCTCATGTCCAACGAGTGCCGCTCGATATGGTCGCGCAGGCGGCCTGGCGTTCCGACGACGATCACCGCGCCCTGCTGCAAGGCTCTTCGTTCGGTACGCATATCCATGCCACCGACGCACGATGCGAGGGCAGCGCCGGTCTTTTCGTAGAGCCATTCCAGCTCGCGCTTCACCTGCAGGGCCAATTCCCGCGTGGGCGCCACGACCAGCGCAAGGGGCGGTTTGGCGGGCATTTCGGGCTGCGGAAACTGCGCCGCGCCATCCAGCAGGGCAGTCGCCAAGGACAGACCAAAGGCCACTGTCTTGCCCGATCCGGTCTGGGCCGACACCAGGAGATCCGCGGCGGCCACCCCGGGCGCCAGAACCGCTTCCTGCACCGGCGTCAGGGCGCTGTAGCCGCGTTCGCGTAACGCCTCGGCCAGCGCCGGAACGACGCCTTGAAATTCGGTCATGTTTTCGCTTTCCGGGATGCGGCGCTCGGGCGCCGGTAACGGTGGTCACGCAGATCGACTGTTAGGCGTATCGTCTGTGTAAGTACATTGAAGGAACGGATAAATCTCAACAAAGAGATCGCGGCACGCGGAAAACGCGAAATTGGGCGTCATCGCCCCTTTGCCGAGCCTACAAGTCCGGCCGCGAGTTGCCTGCGACGAAAGCCTAGCGGGGGCATGACCGAATTCGCCGGTAGGCAGCTAGGAACCAAAGACCCCGTCATAAACGTGCCCTTGGCCCGGCGGGGTGCTAGAAGACCGGTCCACCCCCGTTCGGATCGCCAGTGCCCGCCAATCCCGACCACATTTTGCACGATACCTTCGGTTTTCGGTCGTTTCGGCCGGGGCAGCGAGAGATTGTCGAGACGTTGCTGGCGGGCCGACATGTGCTGGCGGTGATGCCGACCGGGGCCGGCAAGTCCTTGTGTTACCAGGTGCCGGCGCTGATCCAGGATCGCTTGACCGTGGTGGTCTCGCCCCTGGTGGCGCTGATCGACGATCAGGTTGCGGCACTGCGCGCCAACGGGGTGGCCGCGGCGCGGATCCATTCCGGGCGGGCGCGAGAGGACAATGTCGCGGACTGGCGCGAGGCCGAATCGGGCAACGCAAAGATGCTCTATATGTCGCCCGAGCGGCTGATGAGCGAGCGCATGCTGATGGCCCTCGAACGTCTCAACCCGGCGATGTTCGTGATCGACGAAGCGCACTGTGTGTCCAAGTGGGGGATCAGCTTTCGCCCGGAGTACGGCGCGCTGTCGGTCCTCAAAGATCGGTTTCCGCGCGCCACGATGGCCGGGTTTACCGCGACCGCCGACACCGCCACCCAACGCGACATTGCGGACAAGCTATTCGGCGGCCGGGGCGAGGTTGTGGTCCAGGGATTCGACCGGCCGAATTTGTGGCTGGGCGTGACGCCCAAAACCAAATGGCGCGACCAGCTACTGGCGTTCCTCGACTCGCGGCGCGGCCAGTCGGGCATCGTCTATTGCCTATCGCGGAAGTTGACCGAGGAGGTGGCGACGCTGCTGCACGGTAAGGGATTCCACGCCCTGCCCTACCACGCGGGACTCGAATCGGCCGTGCGCAAGGAAAACCAGGAAACCTTCATGGCCGAGGACGGCGTCGTCATGGTCGCCACCATCGCCTTCGGGATGGGCATCGATAAACCCGATATCCGCTTTGTCTTCCACCTCAACCTGCCGGGCAGCATGGAAGCCTATTACCAAGAGGTCGGGCGCGCCGGGCGCGATGGCACACCCGCCGATGTGTTCATGGTCTACGGGCTCGACGACGTTCGGATGCGCCGCCAGTTCATCGAACAGGACGGCGAGGACGGCGATCACAAGCGACGCGAGCACCGCCGGCTGGATTCGCTGTTGGCCTATTGCGAAGCCTCGCAGTGCCGCCGAGTCACCTTGCTGACCTACTTCGGCGAGACCACCGCACCGTGCGGCAACTGCGACATCTGCCAAAACCCACCCAACATGGTCGACGGCACGACCGAAGCGCAGATGCTGTTCTCGGCCGTCGTCCGCACCGGCGAACGATTCGGCACCGCCCACTTGATCGACGTCCTGCTGGGCAAGACCTCCGAACGGATCGCCAAGCTTGGTCACGACCGGTTGCCGACGTTCGGCGTTGGCGCGGCACGGGCCAAACCCTTTTGGCAGGCATTCATCCGGCAAGCTGTCGCGGGTGGATACCTGGTAATCGATATCGACCGCTACGGCGGTTTGCGCCTGAGCGACCGCGGGCGGCGCGTGCTCAAAGACGACGAGCGATTCGAATACCACGAGGCCGCCGGGTTCACCCTTGCCGCAGCGGCCGCGAAGCGTGCGAAAGCGCCGCCGCCCGACCTGAGCGATGTCGATGGCGACCTTTACGCGCTCTTGAAGGACCTGCGCCGCACCCTGGCCAAAGCCCGCGGTGTTCCTGCCTACGTCATCTTCTCCGACAAAACGCTACAACACATGAGCACAGCTAAACCGCAAACGCTGGAACAGATGGCCGAGGTCAACGGCGTTGGACCGAAGAAGTTGAAGGATTTCGGCGAGACTTTCCTGGACACGATCGCAGGGCGCCCGCCTGAACCCCCTTGAAGACAGGCCGCTACACCGCCTAGGGTCCATCATTGGTGCGGAAGGAAGGTTTTCATGCGCAAGGGTCTTGTCTTTGGCGGCGCGGGTGTCGCCGCCATCGTCGTTATTGTTGTCATCGTCCTTTTGGTCGCCGTCGCCTCAGTCGATACGATCGTCAAGGAAGCGATCGAACGCGTTGGCAGCGAGGTCACTCAAACGGAAGTGACCGTCGACGACGTGGACATTTCCATCGCGTCCGGTCAGGGCACGATCAGCGGCCTCGTCATCGGCCATCCTGCCGGTTTCGAGGCACGCGTCATACGCGTTGGCCAGACTCGCGTCGTGTTGGATCTCAGCTCCCTCACCACTGACACGATCGTCATCAAAGAAATCTCGGTGTCCTCGCCCGAGGTGACGGTTGAAGTGAACCAAGGCGGCACCAATGTGTCCAAATTACAGGATACGTTGTCCCAGGGCAGCGCTGGGGGTGGTACCGCCGGCGCGGCGGGCAGCGGCAACCCCGAAGACGAAAAGAAGATCGTCATCGAGCGTATCACCATCGACGACGGCCGTGTCGAACTGAAGGCGGCGCAGCTCGACAAAGCGATCGGCGCCAACCTACCCTCGATCACATTGCGCGATATCGGCAAGGACAAGGGTGGCGCGAGCGCTGACGAGGTCGCCAAGGTGATCCTAGCGGCCGTCAGCAGCGCGGCCGGTCAGGCGGCGGTCAGGTCAGGTGTCCTGCAGGAACTCGGCGGCGAGGCTGGCGACAAAGCCAAGTCACTCCTGGAAAAGGGCGCCGGCGGACTGAAGAACATCCTCAATCGCAACTAACCGCCGCCAACCTCGAGGCTGAACCGGCCACCCGAGCCGCTCGGGTGGTGACAAATCCTGCCCGGCCACCTATAAATCGCGCTATGATCTGGGCATCTGCGGCTTTTTATTACTTTAGCTATCCGGCGCCATTGGCGGCGGGAGGGGTTCGCTCGGTCTAAAGACAGCACGAATCGTATTCCAAGCCGCCACGACCTGGCGGCTTTTTTGTTGCCGCGGGCTGGCCAACACGAGGACGAAGACAATGAGCACTGCGACCGACGATCTGCGAATCAGAGACATTATGGCGCTCTCCACGCCTGACACCGTAATGCGCGAGGTCACTACGCGACCGGAGGCGATCGCTACCGTCGCGGCCGGTCGTAATGCCGTGCAGGAAATCTTGCATGGCCGCGACGAACGGATGGTTGTGGTGATCGGCCCCTGCTCGATCCACGACCCGCTCTCCGCGATGGAATACGCCAAGCGACTGGTCGCCCTGCGCGCGCGCCTGGGCGAGCGACTCGAAATCATCATGCGTGTCTACTTCGAGAAACCACGGACGACGGTGGGCTGGAAGGGACTGATCAACGATCCCGACCTCAACGACAGTTTCCAAATCAACAAGGGGCTGCGCCTCGCGCGCCGTTTGCTGGCCGACATCAACGCCCTCGGCCTGCCGGCGGGCGCCGAATTCCTCGACACGACAACGCCCCAGTACATCGCCGATCTCGTTGCCTGGGCCGCGATCGGTGCGCGCACAACGGAAAGCCAAATCCACCGGGAAATGGCGTCGGGCCTGTCGTGCCCCGTCGGGTTCAAGAACGGTACCGGGGGCGATGTGAAGATCGCGGTCGATGCGGTGAAATCCGCATCGAACCCGCACCATTTCCTGGCGGTGACGAAGAACGGCGAATGCGCCATCGCGCAGACCACCGGCAACGAAGACTGTCACATCATCCTGCGCGGCGGCGATGCGCCCAACTACGACGCCACCAGCGTTGCGGCGGCCTGTGCGGTGGCAGAAAAATCCAGCGTCACGCCAATGCTGATGATCGACGCGAGTCACGCCAACTCAGGCAAGAACCCCGACAATCAACCGGCGGTGATCGACGATATCGCAGCGCAGGTCGCGGGCGGCGAGCGGCGGATTTTCGGGGCCATGATCGAGAGCCACCTCGTCGGCGGTCGTCAGGACCAGAAACCCGGCCAAGCACTGGTCTACGGCCAGAGCATTACCGACGGCTGCCTGGATTGGGAGAAGTCGGTAGTGTGTTTGGAAACGCTGGCAGACGCGGTGGCGACGCGGCGGGGCTGACGGCGCGCCTAGGGCTTTTTGAAGAAGATCGTTAGTTCGCCCAGTTCGACGCCGAACTTGGTGACGCGCGCCCGGTTGATGAGAACGTCGTCCGGCTGAAGCCAGAGCCAATCGTTGAGGCGGACGCGGATCGTGCGGTCGCCGACGGGCAAGTCCATGACGTAGGTCCAATTGAACGCGTTGCCGGCCGAACCGCCCGTGGCGGCCCCAACGACATCCCCTGCCGTGCCGGTATAGTCGCCGGCCGGCGATTTGGTGAGCGTCCAGACACGCCGGTCGGTGCGGCCCGAGGCGTAGAGGAAGTCTTCCTCCAGGACCAGGGTTGGGGCGTCCCAGGTGCCTTTGATATCGACGGTGAACTGCGCCCGCAGGTTGCCGAAGCGGTCTTCGAAGATCCCCCAGGCGCGGGTGTCGCCCGCGAAATAGTCCTCGAGAACGAGCGTCGGCGTCGTCCCCTCGAACGATTTGAGCGACATCGATCCGCAGGCGCTCAGGACCAAGGCCGCGGCGAATACAAACAGAGTGCGCATGGCGAGATTTCCTTTCACCGGGGCGGTCTGCGCGACCGCCCTCTCCAGTGAATACCGCGCGGGCACCGGATTGGATCAGATACGCGCGCCGTAGACCGCCCAGGGCTTGCCTTTGCGGCCATCGCCGCCACGGAACGTGACTTTTTTGTCGCGGTTGAGGTCGTCATTGGGAACGTAACCGTCGAAGTAACGGGCCGGCGCGAAGCCGCAGTCGGTGAACAGCGCATGCAGGTCGGTATCGCGCATCCGGCCCATGAAGGGTTCGTTGTTGTTGTAGGTGTCCCAGTCGGGAATGGCGAGGTCGAAGGCGTCGCCCTCCCGTTGGGGAACATCACAGTGGGCCATTACGCCGCCCGGCGCGAGCAAGCGGCGGCATTCGCGGATGATGTTGGGCAAGGCACTGCTGGAGGTTTCGTGGAGCAGGACATGACTCACGATCAGATCGAAATGTCCGTCCGGGAAATCGGTCCGTTCGGCGTTCTGTTGCGAGAAGTGCACCGCTGCGCCGAGCGATTCGGCGCGGGCATGGGCGTACCGCAAACTGGCGGCACCGACGTCGATGCCGTGCACCTCGGCACCTGGATAGGCCGCGACGAACGGCACCGTCGAATGGCCGACGGTGCAGCCCATGTCGAGGATGCGGCGGGGTTTGAGGTCGGGGAAGTTCTGTTTGAGATAGGCAATGCACCCGCGACCGATGTCCTGGTTGGAATCGCCAAGACCGCTCATCGCGTAGATGTAGAGGCCCTTGTCGTAGATCGCGCCGGCAGTGAGATCGCCGTCGCCTAGGTCGGTGTGGTAGCTGCCCGGCATCACGTGGATGTCGGTCGCTGTCTGGTAACGCGGTACGGCAAGACCGGGATCGAGCCGCAGGCTACCCATGGGCCGCGCCGGCGCGGCGCCCTTGCGCGCAATGAGGTCGCCCATTTGGCGCTCGATCGAACTGCCGACCGATTCCCACATGAGTTCCTGGGTCGTGCGCAACAGCGCGCCCCAGGCCTGGTGATACGGTTCCTTGTCCATCGCCCGCCGCACTTCGTGGCGGTCGGCCGGGTCGCGTCCGTGGGTACGGCGAAAGGCGGGGCGAACCTTGGTGTCGTACAGCGGCCGATTACCCGAGGAGACCTCCCGCATCATGTGTACGCGCAATCCCGCAACGAAGTCCTGACGGGCAGCCTCGTCGTGGGTGGCGTCGGGCAGAACGGCATGCCGGCGTTGGCTGCGTATCATGGGCAATCCTCCGACGGTTTCGTTGAGTTGCCATCGTAGCACGTCAAACGGGGTAGCCACAGCCGGACCGCGGATCGGTCCGGCTCTCGTGGGCTTGCGACTAGGCCGCGAGTTTCTTCGCAACCCCTGCCACATGAGCGCCTTGGAAACGCGCTAGTTCGAGTTCGTTTGCGCTGGGCATGCGCGCGCCGTCCCCACCCGTGATCGTCGACGCACCGTAGGGCGATCCACCGGTAATCTCGTCGGTCCGCATCTGTCCCTGGGCCGCGTATGGCAACCCGACATAGACGAGACCATGATGCAGCAGCATCGGGATCGAGCCGAGAATCGTACTCTCCTGACCGCCGTGCTGCGTCGCGGACGCGGTAAAGATGCTGCCGACCTTACCGACAAGGGCGCCCTTGGCCCACAGTCCGCCGGTCTGATCCCAGAAATTCGCCATTTGGGCGACCATCCGACCATAGCGGGTCGGGATGCCAAGGATTATGGCGTCGTAGTCTGCAAGTTCGTCGACGCTCGCAACCGGCGCCGCCTGATCGAGCTTGGCGTGGGCGCTTTTCAGAACATCTTCCGGAATCGTCTCGGGCACGCGTTTGATAACAACCGCGGCGCCGGAGACCGTCCGTGCACCCTCTGCAACGGCCTCTGCCATTGCCTCGATATGCCCGTAGAAGCTGTAATAAAGAACCAAAACCTTCGCCATGAAACCGTCTCCCAAAATCTGAGTGCCGGGAATATCCCCTAGGTTTCAGACGTGGGGGTGGCAACCCCGGTATACAATTAACCTTACGTGAACAATACTGTTTCCATAATGGAAACCAAGGGGCGCACCGTTGGATACTTTGACCAGCATGGCGATCTTTGCCGAAGTAGTGAACGCCGGTAGCTTCTCGGCCGCGGCCCGTAAACTTGGCCGCTCGAAATCCTCCATCAGCAAGCACGTTTCGGCGCTTGAAGCGCACCTCGGTGTGCGCTTACTCAATCGCACAACGCGCCAACTCAGCCTGACCGAGGCTGGCGCCATCTTTCACGATCAAGCCATGCGCGTGGTCGCCGAAGCTGATGCGGCGGAGGCCTTGGTAACGGAACTCAATACCGAACCGCGCGGTCTTTTGAAGGTAAATGCACCGGTGGATTTCGGCCGCGATCACCTCGCGCCTGTCCTGCCCGCATTTCTAAAGGACCACCCGGCAATCTCGATCGACCTTACCCTGAACGACCGCTATGTCGATCTCGTTGAAGAAGGGTTCGACCTGGCAGTCCGCATCGCTCAGCTCCAGGATTCAACCTTGGTCGCGCGTAAGTTGGCCGAGAATCGGCTCGTCATCTGCGCTGCACCGGCCTATTTGAAAGCAAACGGGACACCACAAACGCCCCAAGAACTCGCTCACCACAGTTGCCTGATCTACAGCTACGCTACTGCACCGCTCGAATGGCGCTTCGTCGGACCGGATGGCCGCCGCCGTAAAGTGCGCGTCGCAGGACGCTTCGTTTCCAACAACGGCGGGGCGATGCGTGCGGTGTTACTCGGTGGTGGTGGCATCATCGCCGCGCCAGAATTCCTGGTCGGCCGCGATGTTCGCGAAGGACGGCTGCGGCCGATCTTGACCGAATACTCGTGGGGCGGCAGTTCCGGCGTCTACGCCGTTTACCCGCAGAATCGCTTTGTCTCGACAAAAGTAAGGGCATTCATCGCCCACCTCGTCGCCGCCTTCGGACCGATCGCGCCATGGAACGCCACCGAAGAACCTTCGTCGAAGCCGTGATCGCGCCGGCGCCGGCGCTGGCGATCGCTATACTGCGGTCTCCGATGACCAAGAATTAGTGTGGCACAGATGACCCAGGACGACATTGGCGGCATCCTAAACCGCGCGGGACTAACTGTACCGGCGGAGGAGATCGAATCGTTGACCGAAGGCGTCGCGATTCTCGATGAGGTCATCGCCCGGCTGGACGACGCCGCGCTGACCGCCCCTGCGCCCAAGACATGAGCGGCGACCTCGCTTACCTATCGATCGCCGAGGCGGCACGCCGGATCGAAGCGCGGACGTTGTCGCCGGTGGACCTGACGGAGGCGATGATTGCGCGGGCCGCAACCATCGACCCTGCGCTTGGCAGTTTTGTCACCCGGACCGACGGCCTAGCGCGGGCGCAGGCAAAGGCAGCGGCGGCCGACATCGAGGCCGGGCGCTACAAAGGGCCGCTACACGGCATTCCCGTTGCGCTCAAGGAAGCCTTCGACACGGCGGGCATTCGCACGACCGTCGGCTCCAAATTGCTGCGCGACCATGTTCCCACGCGCGACGCAACGGCATGGAAGCGGCTGCGCGACGCAGGGGCGATCCTGTTGGGCAAACTGGAAACCACCGAGTTCTGTTACGGCGGGCCGTCGGACGACAGTCTCTTTCGACCCGCGCGCAACCCGTGGAACCATGCTTGCTATGCCGGCGGTTCGTCCAGCGGCGCAGGGGTCGCGCTGGCCAGCGGCCAAATCTTTGGGGCTTTGGGAACCGACACCGGCGGTTCGATCCGCTTACCCGCGGCCTATTGCGGGATTACCGGCTTCATGCCGTCCTACGGGCTGGTCAGCCGGGCCGGGGTTTTTCCGCTATCGGCGACGTTGGACCATGTCGGGCCGATGGCGCGGTCGGTCGAGGACTGCGCGATCCTGCTCAACGTGTTGGCCGGCTATGACGCTGCCGATCCAGGTAGCGTTGCGCGACCCGCGACGGACTACACCGCTTCGCTCGCTGCCGGCGCGACGGGTTTGCGCATCGGTTTGGCCGCATCGCTGGCTCATGAAGACGCTGTGTCGTCCGATGGAATCGCTGCCTACCACGCGGCGGCGGCGACGTTTCGCGATATTGGGGCCGACGTTCGGCCCGTCGACCTACCCGCGTTCGACGACTTCGCCACGGCGCAAATCGTCATTACGATCGTCGAAGGATATGCCCTGCACGAACGCGATTTGCGCGACCGCCGTCAGGACTACAGCTACCACACCCGTATGCGACTCTCGCTCGGCCCCTTCATCCGCGCGGTCGATTACGCCCGGGCGCTACGCCTGCGCGAGGCGCTGATTGCGCAGTATGTCGAGGCGATGCGCAACATCGACGTTTTGCTGGCGCCCGGCGCGCCGGGTGCGGCCCCCAAAGCAGCCAGCGTGGGCGCGTTTCAGTTCTTCAAGAAGCCGCTAGTGACGATGCCCGCGAACGTCCTCGGCGTCCCGGCGCTGGGGTTCCCCGCCGGGATGTCCGACGACGGGCTGCCCTTGGCGGTTCAACTGATGGGAAAACGATTCGACGATGCCACGGTGTTGCGCGCCGGCGCCTCATTCCAGGCGGCAACGGCGTGGCACACCGCGCGGCCGCCGGTAGGCTGAGCCCGCTCAGTCGAGTTGCAGCACCATCGCCTTGAGGTAGCGGCTCTGCGGTAGCATCGGATGGGCCGGATGATCGGCGGCAGCCTCAGATACCCGCAACACCCTGCCCTTGCGGCCTGCGAGGGAGAGCGCATGGGCGACTTCATCTTCGAAGGCGTCGCGTTCGACCAGGTGCGAACAGGACGCCGCAAACAAGAACCCACCGGGGGTCACGAGGTCGGCGGCCAAACGAAACAGCTTGCGATACCCCTTGAGGCCGGTCGCCAGGGTCTTGCGCGATTTGACGAAGGCCGGCGGGTCGCAGACCACGATATCGAAGCGCTCGCCGCCGCCGGCAAAATCCTCCATGAACCCCGGTAGCGTGTGGGCCTCGAAGGCGCAGACATCGCCCACACCGTTGCGGGTTGCGGACTCACGTGCAAGTGCGAGTGCCGGTTCGGAGCGGTCAACCCCGAGGACACGGCTGGCACCGGCCTTGGCAGCCAAAATCCCAAAACCGCCGAGGTAGCAATAGAGATCGAGGACCCGCGCATCCTTCGCGAGAGAGGCAACGAACGCGCGATTGTCGCGTTGATCGTAGAACCACCCGGTCTTTTGACCGCCGGCCACCGGTGCAAGGAACGTCGCGCCGTTTTCCTCGATCGCGAACGGACCTTCCGGCACCGTGCCAAGGACCTCGTCATACAACGTCAGTCCTTCAAGTTCGCGGACCGGCGAATCATTCTTGAGGACGATCGCCCGCGTACCCAGAACCTCGGTGATCGCGCCGGTGATTGCCTCCCGGTGGTGCTCGGCGCCTGCGGTGTTGAGTTGACACACCGCGACATCGCCGTACCGATCGACGATGACCCCCGGCAGGCCATCGGCCTCGGCGTGAATCAGGCGGTAGAACGGCGCGGTGTAGAGCCGGTCGCGCAAGGCACAGGCCCGTCGCAGGCGCGCTGCCACGAAGGCCTGATCGAACGCCTGGGTCGGGTCGTCGGCAAAAACGCGCGCCGCAATCAAACTGTGCGGGTTGAAGAACGCGGCCCCCAGCGGGCGGCCCATTTGTTCTTGCAAGCGCACGACGCTGCCGGGGGGAATCGCCTTAGTGGCGTTGCTCATTTCGATTTCGTTGGAAAACACCCAGGGCGTACCCCGGCGCACCCGTTTGGTGCGGGTGACCATGACAACGGGGCGGCTTTCGCCGACCGCGGCAGGTGTCTCGTCGATGTCGCTCACGCCCACATTGCCTCGCAGATTTCCAAAGGTTCGCCGTCCGGCCCGCGACACACGAAGACGCGGGCGCCGTTGTAAGGCGCGGCCGCGACGGTCGTTGGCGGACTGACGATCGTCGCATCGGGCGATGCGTCGAGCGCCTTATATACAGTGTCGACGTCCGTTGTCGTCAGAGTCGCCATGCAGGCGCCGCCGTCGAAGCACTTGGGATCGATCGGGTCCGGATCGATGTAGGGTGCGTCGATGCCATGAACCTCGATCGACCCGAGGCCAGCGCCGGGGGCATCGCCCTTGAGGATATCGAGGCGGTATTCGGGTCCCGGCGGGATGTTCCAGGCGGCGTGCATCGGTCCATCGGTCGAGCCCGATTCCAGCACCGGAATCATGCCAAGCGTATTTTCGTAGAAACCCCGGCAGCGCGGGTAGTCGGGCGTTGTCACCGGGACCTCGAAGATGTGCCCGACCTGGGACGGGGCGCGTGGGAATTCGCGGTCCTTCGGCTGGGTGACGGGCATGGTCAGGGTGACGTGGGTGCCGCCCGGCAGGCCGATGCTGAAGGCGCGGTGGATGTTGCTTTGGACATGGGTGAAGTCGTAGTCCCGCGGCGGGCCGAACGGTGCGCAATCGGCGCGGGCCGCCATCGCGGCATAGATGTCATCGATATCGTGCATCACGACGATTTCGAAACCGCCCCAGCGCGCGGCGCGCTGGCATTGCCGGTTGCGCTCGGGACCGGAGACGATGCGGATCATTCCGCGATTCATCCCGGGCGATCGCATCACGGCATAGCGTTTGCCGGCGCTACCCGGCGCGATGCCCCATAGCAATTCGAGAACCGCGTCGATCGGCCCGTCGGCGAGACGTTCCCAGCCCCAGACGTCCGAAAGCAAAGCTTCAAAGGCGCGCGGATCGGGGCACGCGACGGTCATAGCCGCGAGCGCAGTAACCAAAGGTTTCATGGGGTTTCAGTAGCGTTCCATCAACGCGCCATAGCCGCCCACACGGTCGGAAATGCCGTTGGTGCGCAGCGCGTGCCAGTAGGTGGCGACATTGACACAGATTACCGGTCTGTCGAGCCATTGTTCGGCCACAGCCGCGAATCTGCCCATTGGCAAGTTGGCCCCGAACTGGATAATCGCGTCCGCCCCGCCATCGACGAGCTGTTGGAGGCCATCCCTGAGGGCCGCCCGCGGGGTGTGGGCAATGACCACGGGCCCGCCGCAGGCCAAATGCACCATGCCGCTGACCTGATAGCCGATATCGTCCATGAATTTTTGGATGTGTTTTTCGGCGGTCGGCATATAGGGCGTCAACAGGCCGACCTTGCCGGTGACCCCGTGCGCCTTGAGCGCCGCCGGTAGGGCGTCGGCCGCCAGCGTGACGCCCAGCCCGCCCGAGCGATCGCGCATTCGCTCCTTGACCGCCTCGGCCGCTTCGAGCCCACCGCCCCAGATGCTTTCGGCCGAGATGCCGAGGATCATGTGGTCGGGCTTGCTGGTCATGACGCGGTCGACGGCCTCTTCCAGCGCCACGTCGATGCGGCGGATCAGCTCTTCGAAGTCAGCGTCGGTGGTCACCGGATCGTCCGGAATATGCATCCGCCCGATGTGGTTAGTAACGCCCAGCGGGCGCATGTCGTCGTATTCCGGTTGCACGATGGTATTGGTCGAGGGCGTCACGACACCGAATTTCTTCCGCCACGCTAATCCGTCGCCCATCGTCGTGCTCCTCCCCTAGGTCCAGGTTTTTCGCGCCGGCGACTTGATCTCGATGAGAACGCAGTCCTCCAACGCCTCACTCATGTGCCACACCCCGATGGGGTGACGCCAGACATCGCCGGGTTCGCACAGGAAGACCTCGTCGCCGATATACATCCGCAACGTGCCCTCCAGCAGCGTCGCCACCGATTCGTGGTCGTCATGCTTTTGCCAGGGATCGGTGATGCCTTTCATTTTCCACGCCTTGAAGACCAGCATCGCCTCGGTGACCATCAAGACCTTGAGGTAGAGGCCCTCAGGCTCCATGACGCCTTCGACCGATTCGATCTTGACCCGCTCCAGCGCGGCGTCGCGCAGGAAAAGGGCCTCGAACGGCGTCATGTGACGGTCTTCGGTCATCGGCTATCTCCCCACTCCAAACGGGCTGTCTACGGCCCTGGAACCAAGCCGGATGTTAGCGGGAATGGTCGGCGGCGCGCGATTTATTCGGTGCAAGATTTTTGCCCCCGGACCACAACATATCTAGCCTCGGAGTCGGTTTTGCACTAGACTTTGTGCGTCTTCAACAAATCAGAAGGAGGTGATCCATTGTCTAGCGGAATGTGTGGCGACAAACGCCAGTTCGGTGCGGCGACGGTGGGACTACCTTCGCAGGCGTCGTAACGAACGGACAACACGTCCACAGGCGTTTACGCCTATTCACGCGGGGGCGGTCCAATGGGCCGCCCTTTCGCGTTTCGGGCGCTAGTAGCTTTTGGGAAGGCCGAGCACCCGTTCGGCGATGTAGCACAGAATGAGTTGCTGGCTGACCGGGGCGATGCGCGCGATCATCACTTCGCGCAGCAGGCGTTCCACGACGAACTCCTTGGCATAGCCGTAGCCGCCGTGGGTCAGCACCGCGCGTTCGCAGGCGCGGTAGGCGACCTCGGCGGCGAAATATTTGGCGGCGTTGGCTTCGGCGCCGCACGGCTGACCTGCGTCGTACAACTGCGCGGCCTTGAGCATCAGCAGATCGGCGGCTTCGAGCTCGGCCCAGCTTTCGGCGAGCGGATGTTGGATCGCCTGGTTCTGCCCGATGGGGCGGCCGAACACGACCCGCTCGCCCGCATACTTGGCGGCACGTTGGATCGCATACCGCCCGATCCCGATCGCCTCGGCAGCGACCAAAATGCGTTCGGGGTTGAGGCCGTGTAGGAGATAACGGAACCCCTCGCCCTCCTTGCCGATGAGATCGGCCGCGGGCACCGGCAGACCGTCGATGAAGACCTCGTTTGAGTCGACCGCCTTGCGGCCCATCTTGTCGATCTCCCGGACCGTGACGTAATCGCGGTCGAGCGCGGTATAGAACAGCGACAGACCGTCGGTGCCGCGCGCGCCGGCGTCGCGCGGCGTAGTCCGCGCCAGCAGAAGGATGTGATCCGCCTCCTGCGCGGTAGACGTCCACACCTTGCGGCCGTGCACGATGTAGGTATCGCCCTCGCGTACCGCCTTGGTCTTAATACTGCCGGTATCCAAACCGGCGTCGGGCTCGGTGACGCCGAAACAGGCGCGATGGGTACCATTGATAATGGGTGGCATCATCCGGGAACATTGGTCCGGCGTGCCGAATACGGCGACCGGATTGAGGCCGAAGATGTTGAGATGAATCGACGAGGCCGCGCCGAACGCGCCGGGCCCGCCCGCGACGGTCTGCATCATGAGCGCGGCCTCGGTGATGCCGAGCCCGGCGCCGCCGTGGGCCTGCGGCATCGCGATGCCGAGCCAACCGTCCTTGGCCATCGCTTCGGCAAACTCATACGGGAAGCCGCCCTCGCGGTCGCGCGTCAACCAGTAGGTCTCGTCGAAGCGCGCGCCGATGCGCCCGACGGCCTCTTGGATCGCCCGGTGTTCGTCGCTCAGCGTGAAATCCATTCGATCGCGTCCAATCCTTAGCGGGCGGGTTCCAGGAGACAGCGGGCCTCTTCCCCGTCGACGGAGGTTACTGCGGCTGGGAGTCGGAAATCGATTTTCAGCTGGTGAATGCTGAAGATACTGTTGAGGGGAAACGTCTTCTTCGCCAATTCGCGCGCCTTCTGATACGGCGCGAATCGGCTGTGCGTTGTGATTTCCGCGCCACAGGCTATCAGGACCATCAAGCGCGACCGGGGCACTACGTCCGCCAACACTGGGGCCTGGACATGGACTGCGCAGGTTTCGAAACCACCCCCGCCGACCCGTTCTCTGCAATCCAGTCGTGTGGTCATGATTGTTACATGGGTCCCCTTGGGCAACGCGGGTTCGGGTTCCGGCGCCTTGTACTGCGGCACAGCCGCGGCCCCGGTTCCGAGGTCGAAGTGCGCGAGGGCCACCCAGCCGTTCAAAGTGATGCCAACCTTGTGATATTCGACCCGCGCCCAGGATCCCTGCCGCGACATCACGACGACGGGGCGATCCGCCGGAATGCCGTCGACAACGGCACCGCTGGGGGTTTCGTGAACGGTGACGCGTTGGGTCGTCCGGGCTAGTTGTTCCTGGGCGACGGCGGGTTCCAACACCGCCAATATCCACAGGGTCAGAACGACAATGGCCGACGCAAATCGAAACAACCGGTCGGACCGACGACCAACCGCAGGGTCTTGCGCCCGCCCGATCATTACTTGGTGCGGCGCGCCGCTTTCTTCGGCTTCGGGCCGCCCTTGCCTGCAAGCTTCTTTGCAGTGGCCTTCGCTTTCTTCTTAGAGGCCTTGGCCGCGTTCTTTGTTTTCTTAGAAGCCTTGGCTGCGCTCTCTATTATCGCTGATCCCGCCGCGTCCTTGGCGGCCTCGCGTTTTTCGTAGTCTGCGGCAGCGCGCAGCATGGCGTGGATCATGCCGGGCTTTTCGACCATCGGTCGCGGGTGGGCTAGGCGCGAATGGCTGTGGCCCAGGCCCAGCATGGTTTCGACCATCTTGTAGGTCAGCGGGCCCGGATTGACGACCGGCACCGGCAGGTTCTCGTTCAACCAAATGCCGGCCTGGTGCATCGTGGTCGAGCCGAGCAAGATGACGTCGGCGCCCTTGGCGATGGCGCGCTCGGCCGCGGCCTTCATCAGCGGGAACATCGCTTCTTCCTTGCCGGTCATCAGCTTGGCGACGTCGGTCTTGCCGCCGCCGATGGGTTCGACCGCGGCGAGAAACTGCGACAACTGCCGGTGTTCGGCCCATTGCCGGTGATTGAGACACCCCGCCTCGTTCATCGCAAGAATGCCAAAGCGCGTACCCAACATGAGCGCATAGAGCATCGCGGTGCGCCCCGGGCCGATCACCGGAATATCGAGCACGCTTCGCAGTGCGAGGACGGCCGAATCGGACGTCGCGTCGATCACCACGGCGTCGTATCCCTCCGCCTGCGCGGTGAGGCCGGCCTCGAAGCAACCCGCATCCATCAAGAACCAATCGTGATCGCTCATGAAACTGGTACAACTCGCCTGTACCGGGCGGAAATCGAAATCGATATCGGGGCCGAGCTTGACCGACTTGAGCTGGAGCTTCCGATTCGCGACGCCGTCGTCGTCGAGGGGAAACGGAACGATTACAAGGCCTTTGGGCATATCGCGATTCCTTTTGGCATCCATCGTTGGGCTAACCGCCCGGCGTTCTGGGTTCTCCACTTTGCGCGCGTCGCACCCGGCGGGCAACCGGCTCGGTGTTTCTTAGAACAGGCTCGCCTCGTCGACGTGGCGGCGCACCGACTGGGCGAACCAATCGAAGTGGTGGGGGCCGAAGGACATGTGGCCGACAACATTGACGCCGTCGGACATGCCGCACATGTAGCTAAACTCCTTGGACAGCATGAAGAGCGGCAGGCAGGCGCGCTCGAAATCCTCCAAAGGGCGGACCTCTTCGTAACCGCGCATATAGGCCGCGGTCGTTTCCGGCGTGATCTTCTTGTTGCCGTTGTGCATGAAATAGCTGTTGGCCCACGCCGGACTCATGCAGTCGTGAATCAGGTGCGATTCGCCGCAGGTATCGAAATCGAGGATGGTGAAGGCGTCGTCTGCGGTGACAAAGACATTCCTGAGATGGATGTCGCCGTGGATCGGCCCGTAGGGAACGCCCTGCGCGTAGGCTGCCTCAAGTTTGTCGGGAAGGGTCTCGGCAATCTTGGCGTAGAACGCGCGATCCTCGGGGCGATCGTCGAGACGGGCGAGGAGTGCGGGAAACTTGCGCCGAATCTCGCCCGGAAAGTCGATCGGACGGGCGGTTTTGCCTTTGAAGTCGGCGCCCGCGACGTGCATATGCGCGACCATGGCGCCGATCTTTTCGGCCAAGTCCGACTTGGGGTCGGCGAAGAACTGGTCCCCGTCGGCCCATTCGAATAGGCAGACGCGGCGCGCGCCCTCGGGCGCGTCGATTGCGAAGGACAGCGCGCCATGGGCGTCGGGCACTGCCGCAATGACGGGGATGCCCTTTTTCTTGAGATGGGCAAGGTAGTCGAGCTCCCAGGTCACGCTATCGGCGGTATGCTTGTCGGCGCGCCACACTCGCGCGGCGAAGCGGTCGGTACCGCTATGCACGACATAGACATCGTTCATGCCGCGGGTGATGAGCTCGCAGCGGAACGGCGCGGGCAAGGCCCAGCGCCGGCGAATCTCTTCGCCGAGTGCGACGTTGTCGACGACCGAATGACGAATTGGAAACATGACCCCTCCAAAATTCTGGGCAATCTTAACAGCAAGCGCGGGCGTCAGGCGAAAACCGCCGCCGGGAAAACATGCACCCCATCCGCACCCAGCGGCAACCCATGGACCGCGATCACCGCCGAGATGGGAAGCGGGCCGTAAAGGTGGGGAAACAGAGCGCCGCCGCGCGACGGCTCCCATTTGAGGGTATCGCCGAGTGGCGCGGGATCGACGACCAACAAGACCAAACCGGGTTGGCCGGCGCGGTGCTTGGCCACGCTTTCACGCAACTGCGCGCGGGCCGAGAAGTGAATGAAGCCGTCGCGGGTGTCGTCGGCGGAACCGGTGTAGGCGCCGGTTGCCTTCGCCGCTTCCCAGTCGGCGGCCTTGCACACGTGGTAGATCATGGATTGCCCTTCGCAAGAGAACCGCGCTTTAGAGACGCGGCCCGCATCCTAGGGCGGGCTTAACGGCTGTCGATCAGTTTCTCCAGCGAATCGAACTGGGATTCCCAGAATCGGCGGTAGCGTTCCGTCC
>CAYGKG010000038.1:0-25567 GCA_964350495.1 uncultured Alphaproteobacteria bacterium | reverse complement strand
GTGCTGAACGCGCAAATCCGAAACGTCCCGACCGTGGTTTTCTCGATAACGATTTCGGAGTCGTCCGCCCGCGCCCGGCACAGAGCCCGCCACCCCGGACGGACGACAACCTGGAACGGTGCTGCAAGGGGCGCGACCGTCCCCTGGAAGATCGCCGCATTGAAGTCGGCCCCGGAAGCGGGTCCGCCGGCGAACGCAATCGCCCCGGCGGCGCAAGCGTAGGAAAGGCGAGACAGCGTCAAAGGAACTCCTAGTCGATTGAAGCCGCGTTATAGCATGGCGGGTTGCCACAAAACCTGCTGCCGGACGCGCCGACAATCACGATCTTGGCGGGCGTTGGCGCGGCGTGGTATCGACCCAGGGTCGGCTGCCCCTTACCGCGTGCGCCGTGCGGACCACTGGACGTCCGTCCACAATCCATAGGGCGTGGGCGCCGTGGCGCCAAACGTCGAAGCGATCGATGACCGTGGCCGCGCATCGGCCGCGCACCGGTTCGCGGCTCACTACCACAGCGGCGCTGTTGCAATGGGCGGCAATCGCGGCCGCATCGTCGCTGATGAAGACGACCCCGGCGCCGGTGTCGAAGAGGCAGCCGTTCTCCATGCATTCGAGGCGGCCGTCGGCGCTCGTCTCGCCCGGCTTCGGCCATCGCAGCGCCGTTCGCCGACCGGCGCGCCGTAACCACGTCTTTGCGGTAAAGGACCGCGCAGTCGGCATGACCGCGTACTCCTTTCCGAGGCGCACCGCGACATAGCGTCCTTGCGCGTCGGCGATGACCAAGGGTGGGGTCGGCAGAGCCGGCGCCATTGCGCCGGCGGCAATGACGGCCACGCCAAGGAAACGCTGCCGCCCCGACCTCAGGCAGAGCCACAACCCACCGAAGACCATGAGCAAAAGTCCCCAGACGGGGCCTGACGGGATCGGTGCGGTGGCGCCCGGCCATCCGGCCACGGCATGGGCGATCCAACGCACCATGTCGATCCCCCAACCCATCGGGACCAATGCCAGCTCCTCCTGCCCGAGCGGCATCAGGCAATAGGCGACCAAGGCCGCGGGCATGACCCAGAGCGCCGTGACGGGCACCGCGACCGCGTTTGCGGCGAGGCTGTAGAGCGCGATCTGGTTGAAGTGAAAGGCAGCGAACGGCATCGTGGCGAAGCCGGCGATCACCGTGGTGAAGGAAACACCGGCGAGATACAGCAGGCCGCGATCGAGCCAACCAGCACGTCGCCGCCACCGGGCGAACACGGGTGCTGCGGATTCATAGGCCGCGATCAAGGCAACCACCGCGGCAAAGGACATTTGGAAGCTCGCTCCCAGCAGACTTTCCGGCCGCACCAACAGGACTATGGTCGCAGCGATGGCGACAAGCCGCATCGACACCGCGCGGCGGTCGACCATGACGGCACCCAGCACGATGGCGGTCATGACAAAGGCCCGCTGAGTCGGCACCGTTGCGCCGGTCAACCAAAGGTAGCCAAACGCAGCGAGGAGCGCGGCGGCGGCGCTCCATTTTTTGATCGGCCAGCGCAGCGCAACCGGTGGGATCGCCGCGAGTACAAAGCGGACGGCGAAGAATACGAGCCCGGCCACGAGTCCGACGTGAAGACCGGAGATGGCGAGCAAATGCGCCAACCCTGAATCGCGCAGAGCCGTCATATCCGCCGCCTCGATTGCCGCACGATCGCCGGTCATTAGGGCTGCGGCAATCCCCCCACTGGGTTCCTGGAGCGCCCTTCGAATCTGCCCCGCCATAGCGGTTCGCAACGCGGCGACACGAACGGCGAACCCGGCGCGGTCGCCACCGATCTCCTGCACCGGGCCCAGCGCAAACCCGACCGCGCCAAGCCGCTGAAACCATGCCTGGCGCGCGAAGTCGAATGCGCTGGGAGCGGCAGGCGATGGCGGCGGCATCAGAATCGCGCGAGCGCGAATCCGGACGCCGGGTGCGGGAAGCGGGCCTGTGCGCAAGGTGATGCGGACGCGTTCGGGGATCGAGTCGGCGGCGATCTTGTCGGCGGTCAGTGATGCGAGCGTGATACGCCCGCCCGTGCCCCGATCTTCGATGGCGACGACCGTGCCGTCGAGTAGAACCGGACCAGTCCGCTTCGCGATGACTGGCGCACCGACGGCGGCGACCCGCAGATCCGCTGCACCAAACCCGGTGACGAGGGCCAAACAAAGGAAACCTGCCTGCCGTGTGATCGGGTGATGGCGTGCGACGGCGACGATTGCTACGGCGATAGCAAGCGCAGCTATGGTGGCCGGCCACTGCGGTTCGTAGGGCGCCAGAAAGTAGAGCCCGATCCCGCAGGCAATTGCGACGGGAGTCCACAGAAATATCTGTTCGGCGGCGGGCGCCTGAGGCCGCCTTTGCGCGCTGACTGCGAGCGCCTGAACCATCCGTTTTCCGATCCAGGTCGAGCGTACCCGTGACGGCGCTTTCTAAACAGCCTGTGTGCTTGGTCGGTGCAGGTTAGTCGCCAAGTCGGCGCCCCCGGGGATTGCCACCTTTGTTGCCGCGGCCGAACAAGGTATCGCCGCCAAAGCTGTCGGAGCCGCCAAAAACGCCGCCGCGGCTGCGCTCGTCGTTAGGAACGGAGAATGGTTTGGTGTCGTCGATGGGCTTGGGATCGCGGCCGTTTCTGTAGTGTCCCGGCACGTACACGCCGTCGCGGCGGTACTTGCCTTCGACCCAAACGTCGCGGGCGGAGGCCGTGCCGACGGTAACAACCAGGGCACCGGCGCCAATCAGGCCGGCCAAGAACATTCTGCGGGTCGTGGTCATTTCTCGCTCCTGCGCTATCCAAAGGTCTCCCCTTGCCTATGCGTGGCGCAAAGCGGTTTTCGATAAGGCGGGATTGGAATCGTTGCTAAACCACGGGTTCAGCAGTTGCCCCGAAGGTCGACACCGAGGCGAGGCGTGTCATGAGCGCGGGCAAGACCCGAGCGGCCCGAGGGCGGGGCTCAGACGTCGTCGTCGAACTTCGAAACCGTATCGACAACATCGACAATCACGAACCCATGATGTTTCGGGTAGCGCGTGGAGATCTTGCGGCGGGCGATTTCGGGCGTTTCAGCCTCGACTTCGACGTACCGGTTTTCGGCCCAGTCGTCGTCATACTGTTTGTGATGTTCGCCGCGTTCGACCGCTTCGCGGACTGCCTGGTTGTAAACGATGACCTCGAAAGCGCGATTCCCAAGCGCGTTGAATGTCGGTCGCGGCTTTTTTTGCGCGCCGCTGCCCAAGGGGCCCTTGCTAGGGGGATAAATTACTTTACGCGCCAATGCCGATACGCCCTTTGTTCAAAGTAGTTGCCCACACCAAGTCGCCACCGGGCATCTTGGCTGCCATGTCGATCACAGCGTTTCCTTCGGCGGTCGTCCCCAATCTCGGTGGGCCCGTCCACATAAAAAGACAGCTTGGTCGCGATTTTCGCTAACCCGCACCCACCCCAGTCACTTGCCGAGGTGAGGTCACTTTAGAACAGTCTCAATCGGATTGTCACGCTTGGGCGTCTAGTCCACAGGGGCAATAGAACAGTCGACTTTTGTCACAATTTCGAACGGATTTTCCGAGGTTCTGTCGATTTGCGCGGACCAGTCTTCGCCCGCCAAAAGACCGCTTTCGACATCGACGAAAAGGTGGCCGCGCAAGACGGTATTGGTGGCGCTGGAACGCCGCACGTTGGTGGAGTCGATATCCAATCGAAAGAGTAGCGTTGGTCGCCCCTGCTCCGACTCGACGAGACCGATCAGGCGGCTCTCGTCGCTGTGATCGACCATTGTATCCATGGACAAGTTGCGCGGCAGCACGGGTTTCAATAATCGGAACGTTTCTTCGGCGCGACGATTGACGAGATCGCCTTGACCGAACGTCCGGCCCGAGAAAATCGAATCGCGGATATCGACCTTGCCATCCAATGCGGCTTGGCGAAGGTCCCGTTTCGAAATCGGGAAACCGTCGATCGCCCGCGCTTCGGTCTCCACCGGCAGGCCTGACGGTCCCAGGGTAACGCGATGTTGGTAGCCAAAGAGCGCTGGCGATTCCACGGACTCTTCGTGCCCCGTTACCGTTTGAACAATCACCGCCGCCTCCGGGGCGCCCTCGATGTAGGTTTCGAACGTCACGAATTGCTGGGGCGGCGACTCTCCGGTCGTTCCTGCGGATTGCCGAAGAACGCAGGACGATTTCCACCGCGGTTTTGCCTGGATGTGGATCGGCGTCTGGAGTTCCCTGACGTTTCCGGTAAACGATTCGGCGATGTCTCGCGCTTCGGCAGGCGCGCCGGTAAGGGCCACGAGAAGAAGGCTGGTTGCCGGTGCCAAACCGAAACGGCGCATAGGTTTCCTTGCAGGCGGGGGTTTGCTTCGCATCCGCGGTATGCGATCACTGCCGCTCCGATATGCGCCATGGAACGACAATGGGTCAAGGCATCAACCAAGTTTTCAACGGGTTCTGCGATGAATGAGGTCGTTACGCGTTTTGCCCCCTCTCCGACCGGCTACCTTCATATCGGCGGTGCACGGACGGCGCTCTTCAATTGGCTTTTTGCGCGACACTCCGGGGGGCGATTTGTTCTGAGAATTGAGGATACGGATCGGGCACGCTCCACCGACGACGCCATTGCGGCGATTTTCGCCAGCCTCAAATGGTTGGAGTTGGATTGGGATGGAGAAACGGTTAGCCAATTCTCCAACATGCAGCGGCACGTAGAGGTCGCAAACGAACTGCTTGAGACAGGTCACGCCTATCGGTGTTACGCGACGCCAGAAGAACTCGCTGAAATGCGCGATGCCGCACGGGCGCGCGGGACGACTCGGCTTTACGATGGGCGCTGGCGCGACAAAGACCCGGCGGAAGCGCCCGCAGGCGTCGAACCGGTGATTCGTTTTCGGGCGCCGCTGGAGGGCACTACAGCGATCGAAGACAAGGTCCAAGGCGTCGTTTCGGTGGAAAACGACGCGTTAGACGACATCGTGCTCTTACGATCCGACGGTACGCCGACCTACATGCTGGCTGTGGTAGTTGACGACCACGATATGGGGGTGACTCACGTTATTCGCGGCGACGAACACCTCAACAACGCCTTCCGCCAAATCAATGTGATCAAAGCGCTCGGGTGGACGCCGCCAATTTATGCCCATATTCCTCTGATCCACGGTCCCGACGGCGCCAAGTTGTCCAAGCGTCACGGTGCACTCGGGGTCGAGGCTTACCGTGACATGGGGTATTTGCCCGAGACCATGCGGAACTATCTGTTGCGGCTCGGATGGGGACATGGTGACGACGAAATCATCGATACGGCCCAGGCAGTCGCGTGGTTCGATTTGGGGGGCATCGGGAAATCGCCGTCGCGTCTCGACCTGGCAAAACTCGACAACCTGAACGGTCACTACATCAGGGAGGCGCGTGACGAGCGGCTGGCGACGCTGGTTTCGCCTTTCCTTGAAAAAGCTCTCGGTCGCACCCTTACGGAACCCGAACACGATCGTCTGCGTGAAGCCCTTCCTGAGTTAAAGCAACGCGCAAAAACAATTCTAGAACTCACTGATAATTCAATATTTTATTTCACGAATGGCGCGCCGATTCCGGATGAAAAAGCGCGGAAACTTCTGACCACCGACGCCCTGGCGCTGTTGGCGCGTGTCGGTCGCGGCTTGGCCGATGTTACGACTTGGGACACGCCAACCCTGGAAGCGTTCCTGCGGGAGTTTGCTGCCGCTGAGCAGATCAAGCTGGGGCAGATCGCCCAACCGCTCCGCGCGGCCTTGACCGGACGGACCGTCTCTCCCGGCCTCTTCGACGTAATGCGGGTTCTTGGGCGGACCGAATCGCTGCTCAGGATCGAAACGGCGAAGAACCAAGTTATCCCCCACGCGGGCACCCAAGAATAAATCGTTTTACTGTTTTTTTTCAGGAGGTTACGGACCTCTCTCGCACTATCGACAAACTGAGCGCGCGTGTATAATCCGCCCGCTCGGCGCCCAAGCGCGTCAGGAACAAACAAAAAAGGAAGAGCATGGCGGAGGACAAAACCGAAGCGGCCAAACTTACTGGCGCTGGATTCGAAGTAGACTTACCGGTCATGCACGGCTCGATCGGGCCGGATGTCCTTGATATTCGTAAGCTTTATGGGACCACGGGCCGGTTTACCTATGACCCGGGCTTCACCTCAACCGCGAGCTGCGAATCCAAGATCACCTATATCGACGGTGACGAGGGAGTTTTGCTGTATCGCGGTTATTCGATCGAGCAACTCGCCGATACCGCCGACTACTTGGAAACCTGCTATCTGCTGCTGCACGGTGAACTGCCAGATCGTCGTTCGAAAGAAGAATTCGAGAAAACCATCACCTATCACACGATGGTTCACGAGCAACTGAGCTATTTCTTCCGCGGGTTTCGGCGAGACGCCCACCCTATGGCCGTCGTTTGCGGCGTTGTCGGTGCGCTATCCGCTTTCTATCACGATAGCCTGGACATCGAGAATCCGGAGCACCGGAGGATTTCCGCTAATCGCATGATCGCCAAGATTCCGACGATCGCGGCAATGGCGTACAAATATTCAGTCGGGCAGCCGTTCATTTATCCTCGGAACGACCTCGACTACGTCTCGAATTTCCTCCACATGATGTTTTCGGTCCCGGGCGAGGATTTCAAGCAGAGCGATATCTTCACCAAGGCAATGGCGCGCATCTTCATTCTGCACGCCGACCACGAGCAAAACGCGTCGACCTCAACCGTCCGCTTGGCCGGTTCGTCTGGGGCCAACCCGTTTGCTTGCATTGCCGCCGGAATCGCCAGTTTGTGGGGGCCAGCGCATGGCGGCGCTAACGAAGCCGTGTTGAACATGCTGCACGAAATCGGCTCGGTTGAGCGCATTCCTGAATTCCTCGAGCGGGCCAAAGACAAGAACGATCCGTTTCGCTTGATGGGTTTTGGGCACCGCGTTTACAAAAACTACGATCCTCGGGCTGCGGCGCTTAAGGATTCGGCGCATCAGGTTCTCGAAGCGCTTGGAGCGCAGGACGAACCCCTGCTCAAACTCGCAATGGAACTAGAGCGAATTGCGCTTGAGGACGAATATTTCGTCGAGCGGAAGCTGTTCCCCAACGTGGACTTTTATTCTGGGATTATCCTCCGGGCCATGGGCTTCCCGACCAGCATGTTCACTGTTCTCTTCGCGCTGGCACGGACAGTTGGCTGGATCGCCCACTGGTCCGAAATGGTTGAAGATCCCAGCCAAAAGATCGGCCGGCCCAGGCAGCTATACACCGGTCCGGCGCGGCGCGACTACGTGCCGGTCAGCAAGCGTGGCTAAGCTCTTGCGCGCCAGCCATGTTGCTGGCGGCGCGCGTCCACGGCGGGTTCTCAGGCCTTTGGCGCGCCGGCAGGTTCTGGTTCGTCCAGCGAACGACAACGTCCCCTCCCTGATGTGGCGGGCAAAACGTTACGTGGTTCGGAGTGCCGCCGCCGGGGCCCTCGGCGCGCTAATTTGGTCTATCGTCAATTAGCCGATTGAACGGGGCCGTTGGGCAGTTGTTCGATCGGCTAGCTTGAGAACGATCCGCGCAGCGGTGTCGCTGGGCGCTTCGCCACCGGGGCTGAGCGCCTCGATTGCGGCGTCAAATCCCTTGACCTGATGCGCCCGCGCTGAGGGGGCCTGCAAAAGGCGGGTAACGGCGGGAATCAAGAGTGCCGGTCGGCAGTTACCAAGTAGGTACTCAGGAATGATTTCACGCGACAGGACGATATTGACGAGCGAGACATAACGGGTCTTGACGAGTCGCTTGGCAATGAAGGCCGTGACAGGGTTGACGTCGTAGGCGACGACCGTCGGCACCCGAGCCAGAGCCAACTCAAGTGAAATTGTTCCCGATGCAGCCAAGGCGGCTGTTGCCGCGGCAAAGGCGGAGGCCTTGTCGGTCTCCGCCGTCACGACAATGGGCCTCCCCGGCCAGGTCTGGACGCTCGATCGAACCGATTGTTCGACGCCTTCAACTGTCGGCACAACGATTCTAAGGCTGGGGTCCGTGGCGCACAGGTGCCGCACGGTTTCAGCATAGATGGGCAGAAGCCGCTTCGTTTCGCTTCGGCGGCTACCCGGCAATACCAAAAGGATGGGGGCGGCTGCGTTAATCTCGTGGCGGTCGCGAAAATTCTCGACGGCATGCCCTCGGGGCTTCTCCAATACGGGATGTCCGACAAAAGTCGTCGGCAGGCCAACGGGCTCGAAGTAAGGCGGCTCGAATGGGAGTAACGCTAAGAGGTGATCGAACAGCGGCGCGATTTTCTTGGCGCGTTGTGGCCGCCACGCCCAAACTGACGGCGCCACATAATGAACACGGGCGAATTGCGTATCGCCGAGGCGTTTTGCCAAGCGAAAGTTGAACCCCGGTGCGTCGATGGTCACCAGCACGTCCGGTTGTTCGCGGCGCGCAAAGGCGGTGGTATCGCGCATGTGCCGGAGCAACAGCAGAATTCTCGGTAGGACCTCGACAAGCCCCATGACCGCAAGGTCTTGTAGCGGAACAATACTCTTAAGTCCTTCGGCGGCCATGTTCGGCCCGCCGATTCCGATGAAACCAATGCTGTCGGCCTGGCGCCGCAGCGCGCGCATCAGCGCCGCGCCCAGTACATCCCCCGACGGTTCGCCTGCGACCAACATTACCTTTAGCGGTCGTGTCATTTGCGATCCGGCGCGGTCGCCTCGACGAAGCCGACGACAAAAAGCCCCAAGCGGTTTGCTTGGGTACGAACGCCCTCTTGATCGAGAACCAGTGTAGCGTGAGCTTCAATCGCAATCCCGGCAAGCCGTGCAGCAGCGGCGCGGCGCACGGTTTCCGGCCCGATAGAGGGTAGGTCTACGCGGTCGTCCTGTCCTGGTTTTCGCATCTTCACCAGCGTGCCGCCAGCAACGCTGTCAAAGGCTGCGCACCGGTCCAGAAGTGAATCGGTACCTTCCGGTCCTTCGACACCCAGGACTCGGCCGCGTCGGACGACCACTGCCTGGCCAACGTCGTAGGGCCCCAGAATTCGCAGAATTTCCGTCCCCAAATTGATGTCAGCCTGGTCCTCTTGCGAGGGCATCTTGGCGCCGAGGTTCCCTGGTGCGATCTGGAGCGTTGGCAGCAGCGACTCGGCGCCGATGACCTTGAAACCCTCGTGTTCCAGAGCACCTGTTAGAATTCGGAGCAGCGCATCGTCGCCCTTTGCCCGTAGGAGCTTTGGCAACAAGCGCGCTGCCTTGAGGTCTAGTTTGAGTTTGTTGTAGGCGGGGCGCCGGAAATGGCCTGCCATGGCAATTTCTTGGCATCCGTTCTCTTTCAAGAGACGAAAGACCGTTCCGACTTGACCGAGATGAACACAAGCTCCGGCGACGTCGTCGAGGTCAACATTGTGGTTGTCGCCTTCAAAGGTTACGACAAAAACGTCGCGATTCTGAGTTTGGCAGGCGTCGACCAGACGACGGGGGAGTTCTCCGGTCCCGGCCAGTATACCAACCTTAGGCGGCACGCCCAGCCTGGGGTTGGCAGATCGCTCGCGACGAATCGGATTGGATGAAGGCGACGACTTCCATGACGACGTCGTTCCCGGCAAAGATGAGAGCGACCTCGGACAAGCGTTCCTGCAAGGTCTTTTCGGGCGCGAAAAGGACGCGGTAGGCGTGACGTAAATCGTGTATCGCTTCGCGGCTGAAGCCCCGGCGTTTGAGACCGACGATATTCAATCCTGAAAGGTACGCGCGATTGCCGGTTACTGAACCATAGGGAATGACGTCGTTTTCGACACCGGTCATTCCGCCGACCATAGCGTGTTGGCCTATTCTGACGAACTGGTGCACGGCGCACAGGCCGCCGAGAATGGCATAGTCCCCTACTTCGACGTGTCCGGCGAGCGTTGCGTTATTCGCAAAAATCACGTTGTTGCCGACCTTGCAGTCATGGGCAATATGGGCGCCGACCATGATCAAACAATTGTCGCCGACCTGCGTCAGCATTCCGCCGCCGGCGGTGCCGGTATTGAGCGTCGCATGTTCTCGTATCACGGCGTTTGCGCCGATGATCAAACGAGAGTCTTCGCCCTTGTACTTGAGGTCCTGCGGCTGCGATCCGATGGATGCGAATGGGAAGACCGTGGCATTCGGCCCGATCGTGGTTGCGCCCCCAATGACGACGTGGCTCTTGAGTAGCCCCCCTTCCCCGATCTTGACCTTCTCGCCGATCACGCAATAGGGGCCGATTTCGACGGTCTCGTCGATTTCCGCTCCGGGGGAAACAATCGCCGTTGGGTGCACCGTCGTCACGCGAGCGAGCCCCCATCGTCTTCTCGAATCATGGCGGCGAATTCCGCTTCGGCGACAACATTGCCCTCGACCTTTGCGACAGCTCGAAATTTCCAAACCGGTCCGCGGTTCCGTACCTTGGTAACGTGAACGTTCATGGTGTCTCCCGGAACGACCGGGCGGCGAAAGCGCGCGCCGTCGATTGACATGAAGTACACAAGCTTTCCTTCCGCCTCGGGCCCCAGTGTGTGAACCACCAGTACGGCTGCCGTTTGCGCCATCGATTCAACAATCATCACGCCAGGCATGACGGGGTGGTTGGGGAAGTGGCCGCGGAATTGTGGTTCGTTGATCGACACGTTCTTGATCCCAGTCGCGGAGCGGTCGCGAACCATGTCGACCACACGATCGATCATCAGCATCGGGTAGCGATGCGGAATCATTTCGACGATTCGGAGGATGTCGGCGGTTTCGCTCGAATCTACTGCGGTGTCGTCAGCCATCGTTTTTGTCCTTCTTCTTCGCCAACCGACGCAGCAGCGCAACTTGGGTGCGCCATTCGCGCGCCGGTACGGCGGGAAATCCACCATAGGTGCCGGGTTCGCGGAGGTCGTGCGTCACGCCGCTTTTCCCTGCCAACACAACGCCCGATGCCACGGTGAGGTGCCCCGCCAGCCCGACTTGGCCCCCCATCACAACATAGTCGCCGATCTTAGTGCTGCCTGAGATACCGACCTGCGCTGCCAACACGCAGCCGCGCCCGAGTTCGACGTTGTGCGCGATTTGGACGAGATTATCAATGCGGCAGTCGTCTCCAATTATCGTGTCGGGACCGGCGCCGCGATCGATCGTCGTGTTCGCCCCAATGCGGACATCGTTGCCGATAATGACGCGGCCGAGTTGCGGAACGGTGATGTATCCGGGTGGGTCGGGCGCAAAACCGAACCCGTCCTGACCGATTCTGGCGCCTGAATGGATTTCGATCCGGTCGCCTAGAAGGGCATGACTGATCGTGACCGAGTCGTGGATCGTACAGTCGCGACCGACAACGACGCCGCGTTTGATGCAGACATTGGGACCGATCCGAGATCCATCGCCAATTTCGACGTGTGCCCCAATAACTGCGCTGGGCGCGATGGAACAATTTTCTCCAATCCGGGCGGTGGGATGAATTGGGCTGTTATTAGCGTTCGCGTCGATCGCCGGGTCCGCCGGGTAGAACAATCCTGCCGCTAGGGCAAATGCGCGGTAAGGCGTTTCGGTTGTTAGGACGATCGTCCCGTCAGGCGCCTCGGGCGCGTTCCTTTGGTTGACGAAACAGGCGCCGGCGTGCGTTTTCTTGAATGCACCGATGTACTTCGGGTTGTCGAGAAAGGTGACATGGCGGGCGGTGGCGCCGGAGAGTGGCGCAACGTCGTCGAAAATTCGATTGGGATCGGTCTCTGAGGACAATGACGCCCCAGCGACCGATATAATGTCACCGAGCGTAAATGGACCCTTGCGATCAAAGAACCGCGGATCCGCCATGCCTACTCCTTCGGCAAGTTGACCGGAACCTCGGGTAGAGTCTGGTTCATTCGGTTAATGACTTCTTCAGTGAGATCGAACTGCGCGAGAGGGTTCACGAAAGTGACCTGTGTCTGGTTGAAGACGAAATTGATTCCTCGCTCGACAGCCACATCGCTGATGATTCTGGTCATTCGCTCATCGATGATCTGTTGTGCTTCGAAGGTGGCCTGCTGCACCTGGCGTCTGATCTCTTGGAATTCCCGCTGTGCTAGGTCGACCTTCTCCCTAAATTTGCGGTCTTCTTCCCGAAATGCGTCGGGCGCCAAAATGGAGCGTCGCCGACCGAGTGCCTGATCCTCCTCGCGAAGTGCTTCCTCGCGCGCGCGGAAGCGCTGTTCCACGGCTTTCCCGTAGTTTTCGATTCTCTGGCCGGCGGTCACGGCCGCGTTAGCTTCCTGCGCAACTCGAACGAGGTTGACGAAGCCGAACTTGGGGGCCGCCGCGCTATTCTGTTGGGCGATCGCTTGCTGGCTCTCGGCGGCTATCGCCAGGCACAGGACCGCCAGTACGACGGTCCAAAACCTCCCCTTAGATTTTCCTGTAGTGCTGTGTGCCATCAAAATCTCGTGCCAAAGCTGAAAAAGATGTTCTGAGTGCGGTCCAACGTTTCTTGACGAAGGGCCTTCGCATAGTCAATTCGAAACGGTCCGAAGGGTGACTTCCAGGCAAACCCGACCCCAGCCGACGCGCGGAGCGAGCCGACGTCAAAAAGAGGCGCCGCAGGCGGATCGTCGATACTTGCGAGGCTGCCTGCTTGCGAGAAGACGATTCCGCTGACACCAAGTTCGGGCGGCAGTCCAATCGGAAAACGAACTTCGGCCGTGCCGACGTAAAATATGTTGCCTCCAAGGGCGTCACCGGAAGTCTTATCGCGCGGACCGATCCCGGCTGCGCGGAATCCGCGAAAATTGTTTCCGCCTAGAAAAAAGCGATCGCCGATTCCGACGTCTTTGCCAATTCCGACAACGAAACCTTGATTGACGCCGATGGAGCCGATGATGTCGTCCCGAATTGGGTAGAAGGTCTGGTAGTCGATTGTGTTCTTGAAGTAACGCTTGCTCCCGCCGAATCCTGCGAGAGTCTGCTCGACGGTTACGCGATAGCCCTCGGTCGGTTCGATCGCGTCATCGCGTTTGTCGTAGGTCAACGCGTGGGCGACCGATGACGTGACCTCGGTTCCAGCCTGAAGAGCGATAAACGATGAGACGTCGGAGGCAACATTTTCGATCGTGTCCTGGCGCAGCGTATAGGTGAAGCGTTGCCGAAGACTCTCGGTCAGCGGATAACCCGCCCGAAGAGCGAAGCCGAGCTCTTTGGAGTCGTAGGAGCTTTCGCTTTGCAGATCGGTCGTTTGCCGAAAGACATCGAACCCGGCGGCAATATTGCGTTCGAGGAATGCAGGTTCGGTAAACGATAGATCGATTTCCTGGGTGCGACCGGAGAGGGAGAACCCTGCCCGTAGGTCTTGGCCCTTCCCGAGCAGGTTGCGTTCGCGGATGGAGATATCGCCAAGCGGGCCGTCGGTCGTTGAAAAGCCCAGACCGAAGCTGAGTTCGCCCGTGGACTGTTCCTGGACATCGACATTGATCACCGAGCGGTCGGGGGAACTACCCGGCTCTTGGCTGATTTGCACGTCGCGGAAGAAACCCAACGCGCGCACATTTCGGCGGGACGCCCTTAGTTTGGCGGTGTCGAACGCATCACCCTCTGCGAGGCGGAATTGACGACGAATAACTTTGTCGAGAGTCCGGATGTTTCCGGTGATGTTCACCCTCTCGATGTAGACCCGCGGGCCTTCGTTCATTTCGAACGTTACATCGATGCTTTGCTTTTCTCGGTCGATGTTGACCCGAGGCCGAATATCGACAAACGCATAGCCGAGTTGCCCCACGCTGAAACTGAGATCCTCGACGGCGACTTCGATCTTGTCGGCATTGTAGATATCGCCGGGCTGAATCTCGACCACGCCAGCCAATTGCTCCGAGGTGAGATCCCGGACGGTAGAGTCAACCGAGACTTCGCCAATGCGAAACCGTTGCCCCTCTTCCATTGCGATAGTGACGTAGAAACCTTCACGGTCTGGAGAAAGGTCGGCGTTAACGGATACAACCCGAAAGTCGGCGTAGCCCTCGCTGAGGTAGAAACGGCGCAACAATTCCCGATCGAAGGTGATGCGGTCGGGATCGTATGTGTCGTTCGACGTAAGGAAGCGATAGAAACGCGTTTCCTTCGTCGCAACGACGCCGCGAAGTTTGCGGTCGGAGAATATTTGGTTCCCGATAAAGTTGATGCGCTGAATGCTAGTGACGGGCCCTTCGTTGACTTCAAAAACGAGATCGACGCGATTTTGCTCGAGCTGAATGACCTTCGGTTCGACCGTTGCCGCGAAACGCCCGCTACGTCGATACACCTGGAGAATGCGTTGCACATCGTTCTGTACCCGCGCCCGGGTAAAGACTATGCGGGGTCGCAATTGAACTTCGGCCTCGAGAACCTCAGTCCTAATCTTTCGGTTGCCTTCGAAGGCCAGTCGATTGATCACAGGGTTTTCAATGACATTGACGACCAAACTGGCGCCTTCGCGGCGTACCGTCACATCGGAAAACAAACCGGTCGCGAAAAGCGCCTTCAGCGCACGGTCGATGTCGCCATCGGAAACGAACGTTCCGGGCGCGATGGGGATGTAGGACGTTACAGTCGCATCCTCGACGCGTTGGTTTCCGACAACGTCGATTCGATCGACGATCTGCGCGGCGGCGGGTTGCGCGAGCGCCAGAATGACGGCGGGCATGATGGCTCTGACGGCCACCATAGAGAATCCCCGCAGGAAGCCTTTAACTGAACAATCCACTGACGAACCCAAAAAGATCGAGGCGGTACTTAAGGTCGTTGAACGTTGCGAGAACGAATATGGCAAGGACGACAAGCATACCAAAGCGCATCCCGTATTCCTGGGCGCGTTCGCTCAACGGTTTGCCGCGTAGCGCCTCGGCGGCATAGAACAATAGATGTCCCCCATCCAGCAACGGAATTGGGAAAAGATTAAACAGTCCAAGGGCAACAGAGATCACCGCAGCCAAGTTAATAAGGCCGATGACGCTGACCCGCGCGACTTCGGATGTCACCACGGCGATGCCTATGGGACCGGAGAGCTGATCCGAACTTGCCTCACCCGTGATGACGTCGGCCAAGTAGACGAGAGTGGTTTCCACGACCCCATAGGTTGTGGCGACGCCCAACCAAAGGGAATCGGTCGGGCTTTGGCGCTCGAACTGCCCGCCCGGACCGGTGATGCCGATCAGGCCGATCGTTTGGGTGCTTCCAAACGCTTCACGTTCGGTGGGCGTCGGCGTGACGATGAGGTCGATCGCCCTGCCTGCTCGTTCGACGCCAATTTGGATCTGTTGGCCCGGTCGGGGTTGGACATAGGATTGCAATTCCTGGAAACGCGAGATCGGGTTGCCATCGATTGAAACAACGAGGTCTCCTGCCCGGAAACCGGCGACTTCCGCTGCGCCACCCGGCATGACGTCGACGACAAGCGGATCGCTGATGCGTTGGCCGACGGTTGCGAACATGACGGCAAAGATCACGATCGCCAGGATGAAGTTAGCGACAGGGCCCGCGACGACGATCGACGCACGTTGCCACAGCCTCTTGTGGTGGAAACTCACCGCGCGGTCGGCGGCGCTCATTTCTTCCAAACCTTCGCCCTGTGCGCTCGTCGCTCCGGCATCGCCGAAAAACTTCACATAGCCGCCGAGGGGAACCCAACTGATCCGCCACCGGGTTCCGTGTTTGTCGTGCCAACCGAACACCTCGCCGCCGAAACCGATCGAGAAGACGTCGACGCGAACACCATTCCACCGTGCCACGAGGAAGTGCCCGAGTTCATGGAAGAACACCACCACGGTAATGACGGCCAGAAACGGAAGAATTCTCAGCGCAGCCTCGGCGAGAAAATCCATGCGCTAGCCCCTGCCCTTCGCCGCGATGTGCTCGTTGGCGACCCGGCGAGCCTGGGCATCCAAAGCCATAATCTCCGCAAGCGAGTCGATGTTCACCGTGGGCACAGCGTTCAATGTGGCTTCGACAGTTGCGACAATGTCCAGAAAGCCGGTCTTCCCGGCGAGGAAAGCCGCGACCGCGATTTCGTTCGCCGCGTTAAGGATCGTGGTTGCGCCGTGGCCCGACCTCAGCGCTTCGCGGGCGAGCCGCAGGGCCGGGAAACGCGTGTCATCGGGCGCTTCAAAGGTCAGCGTTCCGATCTGAGCTAGGTCAAGCCGCGTCGACGGGGTCTCCATTCGATCCGGCCACGCCAAGGTATAGGCAATCGGTGTTCGCATGTCGGGGGTGCCAAGCTGCGCGAGGACCGATCCATCCGTATAGGCAACCATACTGTGGACGATCGACTGAGGGTGAACCAGGATGTCGATCTCGGGTTCGTCCATTTCGAAAAGGTAATGCGCCTCGATCAATTCAAGGCCCTTGTTCATCATCGTTGCCGAATCGATCGAAATTTTCGATCCCATGTCCCAGTTCGGGTGGTTCAGCGCCTGTTCAGGCGTAACGTGGGCGAGACGATCCAGGGGCGTTTCGCGAAACGGGCCGCCCGAGGCAGTTAGAATGATCTTCTCGATCGCGTCACGTTGTTCGAGGTCGATGACTTGAAATATGGCGTTGTGTTCGGAGTCGACCGGCAAGACAGTCGTACCATAGCGTGCGGCCTCCGCCATAAACAAAGGACCTGCCGTTACAAGACATTCCTTGTTTGCAATGGCCAGTACGCCCCCTTGCCGTGCGGCTGCGAGGGTCGGCACGAGTCCGGCGGCACCGACAATTGCCGCCATGATCCAATCGGCCGGACGTGAGGCCGCCTCGACGACCGCATTCGGCCCAGCGCCAATTCTAATTGAGGTACCCGACAGCGCATCGCGCAGCGCCTCGTAACAGGCCGGATCAGCGATCGCGACCATTGCAGGATGGAAGCGGCGCGCCTGCGCCGCCAGCGAAGCGACGTCGCGATGGGCCGTTAGGGCTTCAACCTGGAAGGCGTCGGGGTTTCGGGCGATGAGGTCAAGCGTACTGCACCCCACGGAACCGGTTGAACCGAGGATCGTCACGCGTTTAGGCGCCAACACCGTTTTCGGTTCGGCTAAGGCCATATGAGCGCGCTTCCTTCGTTCAAGATGGCGATAACCGCGGCGGCGGGCAACGCAAGGAGTAGCCCATCGATGCGGTCAAGTATTCCGCCGTGTCCAGGAATGAGGGTACCCGTATCCTTGACCCCGTAGTAGCGCTTGACCGCAGATTCAGCGAGGTCGCCGGCTTGAGATATCGCCGACAGGCCGATGCTCAGCGGGATCATGATGCCCAGCGTCGCTTTCTCCCGCAATGCCGCGGTCACTGCCCCAACCGCGGCAGCGGCCAAGAGCCCGCCGCCCGCGCCAGACCAGGTTTTCTTGGGGCTGACGCTCGGCCATAGGCGCGGGCCACCGATGGTCTTCCCCGTAAACAGCGCGGCGATGTCGGTGGCCCAGACCACCAACAGCAACCAGATCAACATTTCGACACCGGTTTGCGCGCCGCGCATCCAGATCAGGGCGATAATCGGCAGGGTCAGATAAAGAACCCCGGTGAGCGACCAGATCGCGGGCTGCTTTCGCCAAACGGCGTAGCCCCCGATCACGGCCATTCCGACGGCCATGCTGACCAGGGCGGCCTGATAGAAACCGAACCCCGCAAGAACCGAGGCTGTCAGGATAGCCGCGGCGTGCAGGATGCCGACCGACCCCTGTAGTCCTGGCCCGCCGCGCAATCGGTCCCATTCGTTGGCTGCCAGGATGCCGGCCAACGCAACCAGAGCGACCGTCGACCACCCCCCGGCGTAAACCGCCGCAAGCGCAACCGGGGCCAGCACGAGCGCGGACGCGATTCGCAGGCGCATGCTTGTCACAGGCGTCTAGGCCGTCGTTGCGCCGTAGCGGCGCTCACGTTGCTGGAAATCGGCGACCGCCAGGGCGAGGTGTTCCTTGGTGAAATCGGGCCACAGCGTGTCGACAAACATCAGCTCACTGTACGCAAGCTGCCAAAGGAGAAAGTTACTCAATCGCTGTTCCCCGCTGGTGCGGATCAGAAGATCCGGGTCGGGTATTCCATGGGTATCCAGGTGGTTGGCAAAGGCGGCCTCGTCGATTTCTTCGACTGCGATTCGCCCGTCCACCGCATCGCGCGCCAGCGACCGGCAAGCATTAACGATATCATGGTGGCCGCCATAGTTAAGGGCGATCACCAGGTTGAGGCCGCCGTTTTCGCGGGTTCGTTCCTCTGCGCCTGCGATCAGATTTTGGATGTCTTGCGGCAGTACGGTGTGATTGCCGATGAACCGCAGGCGCACGTTGTTCCGATGAAGGTCGGCAAGTTCACGCTTTACGTAGACCCGAAGGAGGCCCATGAGGTCGTTGACCTCCCGCTCAGGCCTTTTCCAATTCTCCGACGAAAACGCGTAGAGGGTGAGGTAACGAATCCCAAGGTTACCCGCCCCCTCTACCGCCTCGCGAACCGCCTCTGCGCCACGCTCATGACCGGCGAAACGAGGCAAGCCCCGCGCCTTCGCCCAGCGTCCGTTACCGTCCATGATAATCGCAACATGGGTCGGCGGATTGGCCGGTTCGTCATATGCGGGCGCTACTGCCATTAGACCTGCGTGATTTCCGCTTGTTTGTTGGAGAAGATGTCGTCGATCTCACGGATTGTTTTGTCGGTCATGGTTTGAACTTCTTCGGCGTAAACCTTGTGGTCGTCTTCCGACAGGTCGCCGTCTTTCTCCATCCGCTTGAGTTCGTCCATGCAGTGTCGCCGCACGTTGCGGACTGAAACGCGTGCTTGTTCGGCATATTTGCCGGCAATCTTGGCCATTTCTTGACGACGCTCGGCAGTCAACTCGGGTATGGGAACTCGGACTAATTGGCCGTCCGTCGCCGGATTGAGGCCAAGTCCAGCGTTTCTGATCGCTTTTTCAACAGAACTCACCATGGATTTATCCCAGACTTGGACCGTAACCATCCGGGGTTCCGGGACACCGATTGTCCCAACTTGGTTGAGTGGCATTTCAGCGCCATAGGCGTCGACTTTGATCGGCTCAAGAAGCGAGGCCGACGCGCGACCGGTGCGCAGTCCGCCAAACTCTTGCTTCAAGATATCAATAGCGCCAAGCATCCGGCGCTCCCAGTCTTCAAGGTCCGGTTCGGACATTCTTCCCTCCCGAAATAACCGCAGATTTGGCACCGCTCCAGATCATCGTGCTTTCTCCCTGCCCGGCCACTACGGACGCGAAAGCACCCGGTTCGTGGATATTGAGAACCAGGATCGGGATGTCGCTGTCTCGCGCCAAGGTGATGGCTGCGGCATCCATGACTTTCAGGTCTTTGGCCAAGACTTCGAGGTACGATAACGATTCATAGCGTTCAGCCGTATCGTCCAATCGGGGGTCTGCCGTATAGACGCCGTCAACTTGGGTACCCTTCAAGAGCGCGTCGCAGCCCATCTCGGCAGCGCGCAAAGCGGCAGCGGTGTCTGTCGTGAAATATGGATTGCCGGTGCCGGCCGCGAAGATGACGGCCCGACCAAGTTCAAGGTGACGAATTCCTTTGCGGCGAATATATGGTTCGCACACCGATTGCATGGGAATGGCCGACATGACCCGCGTCGGAATTCCCCGATCCTCAAGAGCATGCTGCATGGCCAGGGCGTTAATAACGGTCGCCAGCATGCCCATGTAGTCGGCACCGGCCCGCTCCATCCCTTCTTTTGCGGCGGCCGCCCCGCGAAAAATGTTGCCGGCGCCGATGACGAGGCAAACCTCGACATCCATTTTCCGCACGGCTTCGACCTCTTCGGCGATGCGATGGACGGTTTTCCAGTCGATGCCGAACTGCTGGTCGCCCATGAGTGCCTCGCCGGAGATTTTCAGCAGAACACGGCGGTACTTGGGCGCAAGAGTCATGGATGGCACCGCAACAGGGCAAGGGGACCAGCGGGGCGCCGGAAATCCGACGACACCGCCTAGCGGCTAAGCTACACCAAATCTAGTAGCGGAGAAACCTCAAGACACACGGTAAGGGGCCGCAAACCCGGCTTTTTTGCCCGTTCAGCGCGCCGCGGTGGCCGCAACCTCGGCCGCAAAGTCGCTGGCTTCCTTTTCAACGCCTTCACCGAGTTGAAAACGGACGAAGCCGGTGATGGAAACAGGTCCGCCACAGTCTTTGGCGGCCGCTTCCAGAACCTTCGAAATCCGCGTTTCGCCGTCGATCACGAAGACTTGGTCGAGCAGGCAAACCTCTTCGAAGTATTTGCGCAACCGGCCCTCAATCATCTTTTCGATGATGTTATCGGGTTTGCCGGATTCGCGGGCTTGTTCGATAAGGACGTTACGTTCCTTCTCGACATAGCTTGGATCCAATTCGTCGCGCGATAGTGCGAGCGGCGCAGTTGCCGCGATGTGCATCGCGATCTGTTTACCGATCTCGTCGAGTTTGGCTGCGTCACCGCCCGATTCTAGGCCAACGATCACACCGATGCGGCCCAAGCCCGGGGCCAGAGCGTTGTGGACATAGCTGCTGACGACGCCGCTTCCAACCTTGACCATCTGGGTCCGGCGCAGCGTCATGTTCTCGCCGATGGTTGCGATCAGGTGAGTGATGTGGTCGCCAACGTTGCGACCTGCGTTCGGGAATGGCGCTGCCATGACCGCAGCCAACTCGCCGTCGTTTTCTAGCGCGACCCCGGCAACCGTCGTGACCAGCTGCTGGAAGGCTTCGTTCCGCGCGACAAAATCGGTTTCGGCGTTGAGTTCAACGATGGCACCAACATTTCCCGACGTCGAGACGCCGACCAGCCCTTCGGCGGCAACGCGCCCTGCCTTCTTCGCAGCCGCGGCGAGGCCCTTTGTCCGCAACCAATCGACTGCGGCTTCTATTTCCCCGTCCGCCTCCGTCAGGGCTTTCTTGCAGTCCATCATGCCGGCGCCGGTCCGCTCGCGCAGGTCCTTTACGAGCTTCGCTGTAATCTCGGCCATATTAATCTCCTGTGGTAGGCTTTTCCTATAAGACTAAGTATTTGCTTAATCTTTTTCCTACGCAGGTGCGTTTTCGGTTGGGACTTCAACAGCAAGGGCTTCTTCGATCGGGGCCTCGACGAGAGCACCGATGTCTTCGCCGCGCGCTGTCATTTCAACCTGAATGCCGTCCAGAATCGCGCCAGAAAGCAGTTCTAGGTAGAGATTGATCGCGCGAAGGGCATCGTCATTGCCCGGCACTGGATAGGCGATATTGGCCGGATCGCAGTTGCTATCGAGCGTTGCGGCCACCGGAATGCCAAGCTTGGCAGCCTCGCCAACCGCAATCTCTTCCTTGTTGGTGTCGATGACGACCAACATGTCGGGCAATCCGCCCATGTCCTTGATGCCGCCCAGGGCCCGCTCTAGCTTGTCGCGGTGGCGCTGCAAGCTCAGCGTTTCTTTTTTAGTGAGACCCGTGCCGCCTTCGCTTAGCTGGGCATCGATTTCGCGCAGCCGCTTGATCGACACTGAAATCGTCTTCCAGTTCGTCAGCATGCCGCCCAGCCACCTGTGATCAACGTAATACTGGCCGCAGCGTTTCGCTGCGTCCCGGATTGCCTCGGAGGCTTGCCGTTTGGTACCGACGAACAAGACACGGCCACCACCGGCGGCGACATCGCGCACGGCCTGCATGGCGGCATAGAGCATCGGGACGGTTTGTTGGAGATCGAGAATGTGGACCCCGTTGCGCTCGCCGAAGATGTACGGCTGCATTTTTGGGTTCCAACGCCGGGTTTGATGCCCGAAATGGACGCCAGCTTCCAGAAGCTGACGCATAGTAAAGGTGGGAATTGCCATTGATTTCTTCTCCGGTTAATCCGCCGCAAGTCTTGAGCTCGACCTAAAGGCCGAACACCGGAGCGGTAGGAAGCTATGTCAGGGTGCTTCGAACCGCGAACCTGCGTGAGGGGTTTGGTTGAACTTAACAGCGCGCTAGATACCGGTCCGCGTGCCCATTGGCAAGAGCTACGGTGGGGTTGTCGGCCCTGTTCATGGTAGATTTCGCCCGGTAACCCGGGGAGGACAGGATGGAACAGCCTCAAATTCGGCTCAAACAGCGTGGTCGCGCAGGGATGCAATTTTTGGGGCATCTGCGCGGTATCGCCTCGGATGGGCTTCGCGCCCGGGCGCGGGAGGACTTCGAGCGCGATTCCGACGCCCGGTCGTTGAGCACCCAGGCAAAATCGATGTCTGACGCCCCCTACCGGGCGTGGATGAAGCTCGTCCGGGAAGCGAGCCGCGTGGCCGAACGCTCCGATGCTTACCGGTTTGAGCGCTTCTATCAGTATACCGGCGGGCACGAAATCTTCACCCGCGGCATTTGTGCGGTAGAGGAGTGTCGCGCGGAGATCGAGGCTGTGCGAGCCGCCGACACCAAGGAGGATGGGCGAACATCGCTCGATCTATTGCCGGACCTGCCCAAACCTCGTTACTACCCCGTCGAATGGCATACCCAGCCCGGGGGTTGGGACGGCTACGACCTTTATGGCGAGATGTTTCAGTACGCGTTCGGTCCGAACGTGTTTCGCTACGGTGGATACGCCGTGGTCGAGAGCGGCCAGCAAACCAGGTTTTCGCGGCAGGAACTGTTTGGACAATTACCCAAGGGGGACTACCGACGCATCTATGAAGTCGGCTGTGGCACCGGCGGCACTTTGTTTGCCGCGCGCGACGTGTTTCCGGAGGCGGAGTTGATCGGTTCGGACCTATCGGAAACCCAATTGCGTCACGGTTACCGGGTCAGCAATCGACTGGGTGCCGGCATTCAGTTCAAACAACGATTGGCCCACGACACCGGGGAAACAGCCGACAGCATGGATGCGGCGATCAGCTTCGCCTTTTTTCACGAACTGCCACGGGCCGAGACCCTGCGGGTCCTCAAGGAGATGTATCGGATATTACGTCCGGGTGGATCGCTCCTCATCGTCGATCCGCCGCCCTTCAAGGAGGTCGACCTGTTCCAATCGGTGATCATGGATTGGGAATCGTTGCACCACGGCGAACCATACTTCAGCGTTTCCTGCGCATCCGACTGGGCCGCGGAAATGGTAAAGATCGGGTTCGAGGACATTCGCGAAAAGGCGTTTCACGAGCGCAACAAGTATCCTTATGTGACTGTCGGAACAAAACCCGAGCGAAAGCACACTGCGTGAGCAATTCAAAGCAGGATCGATTCTTCGATGCGCCCTACATCGACGAATTGTTGCGAATGAATACGGAGCTTCTCGCCGAACTGTGGATCGTCAAAGACCGGCTGCTCGTTCTTGAACGGGTCCTTTGCGAGAAGCTGGAGATCGATCGCGATGAAATAGACCGGTTCGTGCCGACTGGCCCGTTTGCCGAAGAGTTGGACCGAGAACGGGAAACTATGATGAAGAAGGTCATGCACGCGCCCTTCGCCGAAGCGGACCGCCGGGTCGACACAATCATCGATACCTACCTCGGGGCCGCGACGAGAAAACCGACGTAGCTTCTTCGGCGCTAGAGCCGTCGGATCGCGTTCTCTATTGCGCCCACCCTGTTGGCGAGCCAAAGGTCGGCGCCTGGCCGCGCGCACAGCAAGATACTTTCGGGTAGTCCCAGGTCTGACAAATGTGCCGGGACGGTAACGATGGGGCCCTCAAGCGTCGTATACGGCGTGATGAACTGCGGGTCGCCCGTCCCGCGTCCAAGTGGCGCCGCGGTTGGCACTGCCGGCGCGACAATGATGTCGCTCGAACCGACGTTATTCCAGAATTCCCGCGCACTGAGCGACAGGAAGCGGCAGGCGTTCCGGTAATCGTCCGGCGACGTCGCGATCCCACGTTCGATCGCCTCAATCAAGATATCGTTGACCATCCCCTTCTGTTCATCGAGAAGCCGGCGCTGGCCAAATCCGAGTTCGAATTCGCTGATCGTCCTGTGGGCCGCCACAAGGTCGGCAAACCGGACCGGTGAACGAAAGCGCGTAATCGCTGTGCCTGCGGCGGCAAGCCGGGAGAGAGCTTTGTCAAAGCCTGCAGTGACGGCGGTGTCGGCGATCGCATAGAACGGATCGTCGATAGCGATCAATCTTGCGACCGGTTCGCCGGCGTCCGGTTTGGCGAAGGCCGGTGCCAACGCTTGGTACAGATAGGCTGCGTCGTGCGCTCGGTGTCCGAAGGTACCGACGGTATCGAAGCGGGGGGAAAAGGCCGTGACGCCGTTTCCGGATAAGCTGCGGCTGCTTGGTTTGAAAGCGCCGACTCCGCAATAGGCCGCCGGGCGATTTACCGAGCCGGCCGTTTGGGTGCCCAGGGCTGCGGGAACCAAGCCCGCGGCGACGGCGGCGCCGGACCCAGCACTGGACCCGCCGGGGGTTCGCGCAAGGTCGTAAGGGTTACAGGTGGGATATGGCCCGCCGAAATGGGCGAATTCGGTGGTGTGGGTCTTCCCAAGAATGATCGCCCCGGCGGTTCTAAGGTCGGCGACGACGGCGGCATCGATCTTCGCCGGCGGGACGTCCTCGCAGGTTGGACTACCGTTCCGGGTCGGCACTCCGGCGACATCGATAATATCTTTGATGCCAACGGGCAGGCCGAACAACGGTAGTTTTCCTGGGTCGGCGAGTCGTTTCAATTGCGCCGCATCCCTGCGGGCCTGCTCGGCTAGGACGACGCGCCATGCGCGAACGTCGCGGTCCACTTTTTCGATCCGCGCCAGGTAGCGTTCGACCAGGGCCTCGGGGTCCAGTCGGCCTGTCTGCATGTCGGCAACGAGCGAGGCGATCGAACCGGGATCGGCAACCAGCATGATGCAATCGTTTAGATCTCTTGGAGGCGCGCAACCCCCACGACGTGGGCTAGTTCTGCCCTGACCTCGGGGGTGATCCTGAAGCCGCCGGGCAAATCGATGTCGACCTCGCGAAGTTGGTCCTCCAAGAGCATATGCAGGCACACCCTCCCCTTGCCCTGCGCGACGGGTGCAAGATGTTGGTGGATGTCGGCAATAACTTGGGGAGTCTTGGCGGCTTCCGCTTTGAGGAATATCTCCAATCCGACGTCGCTTTGCGAGGCCGCGTCGTCGAGGCGTTGCACACCCTGCGTCGTGAGGCGTATTTGCGACTCCTCGAGCTTGGCTTCGACGGCAAGAAGAATCTTCTGACCAGGCTCCAGCAAGTCGCGATGGGCGGACAGTACTTCGGAAAAGACGGTTACTTCGAACGCGCCGCTGGCATCGGACAGCTGGACGAACGCGAACTTGTTGCCCCTGGAAGACGTACGCTCCTGACGCCCCTCAACCGTTCCAGCCAGCTTGACCCGCTTGGTTTCGCCGTTGAGCCGTTTTTCCAAGTCCGCATACCGCGTAACGCCGAGCCGTTCGAGCGTCACGCCATAATTGTCCAACGGATGGGACGACAGGTAGAAACCGATCGCCTCAAATTCTTGATGCAGCACTTCCATCTCGCGCCACGGTGCGACCTTCGGAAGCTGAAGCTCGCTGCTCTCGGCCGCGATCCCGCCAAACAGACTCGATTGGTGACTGTGTCGTTCGTCGGCGGCAAGGGAGGCGTGGCGCATGATGAGGTCGGCGGCGGCGCAAACCTGGGCTCGATTCGGATTGAGCGAGTCGA
>CAYGKG010000037.1:5951-26001 GCA_964350495.1 uncultured Alphaproteobacteria bacterium | reverse complement strand
CTCGAAGGCGTCGGCCTGTTGCGATTGGATGTCGATGAAAAAGAACGACGGCGCGACTGCCGGAATCCGACTGTCGACCTGCTGGGCGATGTTGCCTTGGACGAGTGCCGTCGTAACCAGCACCGTCAAGCCAACGCCGAGCGCGACGACGATGCTCGCGGTGGGTGCGCCGGGCCGCACGATGTTCGCCAGCGCGAGGCGCAGCGTCGCTGTACGGCCGCGCGGCAAATGCCGCACCAGCGCGACGATCCCGCTTGCCGCGAGGCGAAAGCCGACCAGCGCGATCACAATGCCGACGACCATCCAACGCGCGATGCTCGGTTGGCCCGTGCCGAAAACGGCAAGCAGCCCAAGACCGATTGCGGCGAGCGCGGTCAAGACGACGTAGCCGGCCCGGGGCCAGCGGCGCGCGGCGGTCACAACGTCGCGGAACAATGCCGCCGGCGCGATATCGCGGGCCTGGGCTAGCGGCCAAACCGAAAAGGCCAGTGCTGTCAGCACGCCAAACCCCGCAGCGAGACCGAGCGATGCCGGATAGATCCCAGGCGCGGTCGGTACCGGCAGGGCATCCGCGAAAAGCGCCAAACCGACGAAGGGAGACAGCACCCCCAGCGCCAGCCCAAGCGCGATGCCGAGCGCCGAGAGCAGGCCGACCTGAATCATGTAGGTCAAAAAGATCAGGTTGCCGCGCGCGCCCAAGCACTTAAGCGTGGCGATAGTTGCGGTTTTGCCGCCCAAATAGGCTTGCACCGCAATCCCGACGCCGATGCCGCCCACGGTCAGGGCGGTCACGCCGGCCAGCGTCAGGAACACCGCAAGGCGGTCGACGAAGCGGCGAATCGAGGGCTGGGCATCGGTCGCATTGCGTACCCGCCACAGCGCGTCCGGAAAGGCCGCGGCGAGCGCTTCGGTAAAGGCGCTGTAGTCGGCGCCCGGTTCCAGGCTAACGCGATGTTTGAAGCGGACCAGACTGCCTTCGCGTTGCAGGCCCGCGGCGGTATAGCCGGCGTCGTTCATCATCACGCGCGGGCCCAGGCTGAATGCGTTGGCGACCCGGTCGGGCTCGTCGGCGATGACCGCCCGCAACGCGTAGATGCCGTCGCCGATAGCGATCCGCGCGCCAACCTCGACCCCGATCCGGCTTAGCAACTCGGGTTCGGCGACGATGCCGAAGACGCCGTCGCGCATCGCCAATGCGCTGCCGAGATCGCCGCCGTCCGCCAACGTTAGGGTGCCGTAGAGCGGGTAGGGGCCGGAAATCGCCTTGAGTTCGATAATCGTGCGCTTGGCGTCCGTACCGGTGCCGCGCGCCATCGCCCGCATTTCGCGCGACAGCGACACCGCGACGGTATTCGCCGCCAGCCATTGGACGGCCGCGGGCGGAAGATCCTGCGCCGTCTGGCTGATTTCGAGGTCGCCGCCAAGGATGGCGCGGGCGTTCTGCTCCAAACCGTCGACAATGCTGGCCGACAGCGATCCCACCGCGGCGATGGCGAACACGCCAAGTGCGAGGCAGGCCAAGAAGACGCGAAACCCGCGCAGGCCGTTACGCGTTTCGCGGAGCGCCAGGCGCGTTGCCAGGGCGAGGTCGCCGCGCATTGCTATTGGGCCACAACGACGGCGGGCTGGGCCATCAATAGCCCGTCGGCCATCCGCAGCACCCGATCGCACTGCGTCGCGAGGCGTTCCTCGTGGGTTATCAGCAACAGCGCGGTGTTACGTTGGCTGCGAATCGCGAACAGCGATTCGATGATGGCCCGGCCGGTCTCGCCGTCGAGATTGCCGGTCGGTTCGTCAGCGAGGATCAAGTCGGGTTCGCCGACGAACGCGCGCGCCAGCGCGACCCGCTGCTGCTCGCCGCCGGAGAGTTGCGCGGGATAGTGGCCGGTCCGGCTGCCGAGTCCGACCGATTCGAGCGCGGCTTGCGCCCGGGCGAATGCATCGCGCGCGCCCGCGAGTTCCAGCGGCATGGCGACGTTCTCCAGCGCCGTCATGGTCGGAATCAGGTGGAAGGACTGGAACACAATCCCCACATGCTTTCGACGAACCAGAGCCAACCCGTCTTCGTCCAGCGTAGCGAAGTCGTGCCCGGCGACCGTGACCGCGCCCCCCGTCGGTTTCTCGAGGCCTGCGATGATCGACATCATGGACGACTTGCCCGACCCCGACGGTCCGACGATGCCGACGGCTTCACCGGCACGCAGGGTGAAATCGACGCCGCGAAGAATCTCAACCGGGCCCGCCGCGCTGCTCAGAGTCAACGTGACGCCACGCAATCGGACCAGGTCTTTACCAGGAAGATCGGGGGTGGCAGGGTCGGCGTTCATGACGGTGCCGCTTTCTTGCCCCAGGGCAACAATGAAAAACGATTGCCGCGGGGGAGCGGCGTGAGCGTTGAATATCGGCCTATCCGCCGCGGTTTCAACCGCATCCGTGCATTTCTTGCGGTCACGTTGGTGTTGGTCCTTGGTGGGGGTTCCGCCGCCGGCGCCGCCCAAACGGTCATCACGGTCCTTGGCGACAGTCTTGTTGCGGGATTCGGCCTGCCGTCGGCCCAGGCGTTTCCGGCCCGGCTCGAGGCCGCGCTCCGCGCCGAGGGGGCCGATGTTCGGGTAATCAACGCCGGAGTATCGGGCGATACTTCGGCCGGCGGACTGGCGCGGCTCGACTGGCTGCTCGGCGACAACCCCGACATGGTCATCGTCGAGCTTGGCAGCAACGATACCCTGCGCGGTCTGGAGCCAGAGGCGACTTTCGACAATCTGGATAGGATTGTGACCCGCCTGCGGGACCGTAACATCACCGTCATGATCGCCGGTATGATGGCTCCCCGAAACCTGGGGCGCGAATACGTGGAGGAGTTCGACGCGATCTATGCGCGCCTCGCCGAGAAACACGAGGTTATTTTGTATCCGTTTTTTCTCGACGGCGTTGCCCTCGACCCGACCCTCAATCAAGGCGATCTTATTCACCCCAACAAAGAGGGTGTCGAGGTGATCGTGCAACGGATCCTTCCGTCGGTCCGCGATCTGATCGATCGCCACCGCGCCCTATCGAACTAACGGTTCCCCCGCCATGTACAGATTGTTCGCCGGACTCCGCGTCCCCGATCCGATCGTCCAGCAGCTTGTCAGCCTGTGCGGGGGCGTTCCCGGCGCGCGGTGGCAGCGTCCCGATCAGATCCACCTGACGCTCCGGTTCATCGGCGATGTCGATGGCGGCGTGTTCGACGACGCCCGCTACGCTCTGGCCCGGGTTGGCGGCGATGGGCTCGATCTGCAGCTGAACGGCGTCGGCCATTTCGGCACCGGCCGCCGCGCCCACGCGCTGTGGGCGGATCTGGTTGGGAATCCCGCTTTGATGGCGCTCCAGGCCCGCATCGAATCCGCGCTGGTCCGCGCCGGGCTTGCCCCCGAGCCGCGCAAGTTCAAACCGCATGTCACCGTGGCGCGGCTCAAGAATCCGGACATGGACCGCCTCGGCAGCTTCCTCGCCCACAACGCGCTGTTTCGCACCGAACCCTTCCATGTCGATGCCTTCCACCTATATTCCAGTTATCTCTCGCACACCGGCGCGATGTACCGGATCGAGGAGACCTATGACCTCTCGGGATGAGCAGCGTGACTGATTCAGGCGACGCCCTCGACGATATCCGGCTGTCGCTGTCGCAGCGGCTGACCCGGTGGCTTGAGGTCCGTATGGGTTACGAGTTCCTGTGCCATAGCTGCAATAGCGCAACCCGCTTGGGCGTCGCCCCGGGTCGTTCCGGCTGCCTCGGCCAGTGCAAGTTGACCAACAAGCAGCGTGCCGCGGAGTACCGCAAGGGGTCGGACGCTTACACCCCCCGAATCAAGAATCGTTTTATCCTCGGCGGCGGGGCGATGGACTAGTTCGGGTCTCGGCTACAGGTCGTGCGCCTGGATGTGGCGCAGCAGGCCGGCAGCGCCGCGATGCACCAAATCGAACACTTGGTCGAAACCCTCCTGCCCGCCGTAGTAGGGATCGGGGATCTCGCTTGCCGCCGCGTCGCCGGCGTAATCCAGAAACAGCCGAAGACGCGTCGGCGCCGACGCGGGCGCGGTCTGTTTGAGGGTGCGTAGGTTGCTCGCATCCATCGCCAGCATGTAATCGAAGGTCGTGAAGTCCGCAGCGGCGACCTGACGGGCGCGCTGTTTCGCAATATCGATGCCGCGCCGTGCCGCGGTCGCTTGCGCGCGGGGGTCGGGCGGTTGCCCGACGTGCCAATCGCCCGTACCGGCGGAATCCGGTGCGATCCGGGTAGCCAAATCGGCTTCCTCGACGAGGTGTCGAAACGCGCCTTCCGCCAAGGGCGAGCGACAGATATTACCCAAACAGACGAAGAGAACGCGAACCATGCCGGGGCGCTAGACGTGATTGGGGGCGACGACCAGCACGGGCGAATCCAGGCGTTCGATCAGATCCGCCACCGAGTCGTGACCCAGCAGCGGCGTGTCCTGGGCAAGCACCAACAAAGCACCGCGATGCGCCGACAGACTGTGGACCAGAGCGTCGCAACCGCGTTGCGGCGCGGCGCGAAACGTCGCGCGGACGCGTTCTTCGGCAAGGCGTGCGGTCACTTTGGCCTGGGTCGCCCGCCCGTCGTCGGCGGTATCGGTTGGGATCATCACCATCAGGTCGCTCGCCGACACACGCGCCAAGGTAATCGCGATGTCGAGTACGTCGTCGGCATGCGGTCCCTCGCCGTAGACCGCGACGATCGGTCCGGGTCCGCCCAGGACCCGTTGCAGACGGGGCTCGGAGAAAAGAATGCGGCCGCGCGGCGTCGTCGCCACGATGCGCGCGGTCGCCCCAAGGCGCGCTCGCCGGGTCACCGCAGGCGTGGTCTTACCCATGATCACGAGATCGGCACCGCCGACGGCTTCGAGAATATGAACCGACGCCTTGCCGCGGGCGACGCGGAACGACCAACTCAATTTTTGCCGGCCCACGGCGCGCTCCAGCGCGCGGCGAATCGATTCGGCCTGGGCCCGCAGGCCGCGCTCGAGCGACGGGCTATCCACCGCTTCGATGGCCTGACCGCTCAAGCTGACTTGCCGGATGAACGGGTGTCGTGCGGCGGCCAGGAGCGTGGCGTCCTCGATGAACAATCCGATCAGATCGGCGTTCGTGCGAACGGCCAAAGCAACGGCTTCTTCCAAAACGGTTCGGCTTTCCACCGAGTCGTCCAACGCGACGACGATGCGACGAATCCCCCGCGCCATAGAATTCACCCCGCGCCCGGTCCCTCTCCCGGTACGCCGAATCGCCGCCGGGCATCGGCGAGGGCGACCAAACGATCCTCGACCAAGCGATTGATCGTCCCGTCGGGAAAGTCTCCGGACGCATCGATCTCGCCCGCGGCGACGCCGGTCAGGATCTCGATGCCCTGGTCGATGGTCGCGATCGGGTAGATGGCGAATTTTCCGGCCTCGGCAGCATCCACGATATCCTGCCGCAGCATCAAATGGTCGACGTTCGATTGGGGGATCAAGACGCCCTGGTCGCCCGTCAACCCGGCCTTGGCACAGACATCGAAGAAACCCTCGATCTTTTCGTTGACCCCGCCGATGGCCTGAACCTCGCCGTACTGGTTGACCGATCCCGTGACCGCCAAGCCCTGACGGATCGGAACGTCGGCCAGCGCCGACAGGATCGCATACAGCTCGGTCGATGAGGCGCTGTCGCCGTCGACACCACCATAGCTTTGTTCGAAGACGAGGCTGGCGCGCAACGATAGGGGGCGATCGATGGCATAGCGCGCGCCCAAATAGGACGACAGGATCAGCACGCCCTTGGAATGGGTCGGCCCCCCCAGATCGACCTCGCGCTCGATATCGACGAACTCGCCCCGGCCCATCCGCACCCGCGCCGTGATGCGGGTCGGTCGGCCGAACGCAAAACCGCCGATCTGCAAGACCGACAGACCGTTGATCGTGCCGACGCGGCGCCCGTCCGTGTCGATTAGAATCGTGCCCCGCTCGATCTGTTCCAGGCTGCGCGTTCGAATCCGGTCGGCGCGTTTGACCCGAAGGTCGATGGCGCCCTGGACATCAACCGCCGACACCACCGAGCGTTTGGCAAGCCCGGCAAGGTGACTGGATTCGTGCAGCAGGTCGGTGACCGTGCCCACGCGGGCCGAGAGCTTCCGGTTGTCGCCGGCCTCGCGCGAGCTGTGTTCGATGACGCGGGCGACCGCCGACCGGTCGAGCGGTCGGACTTCTACCTTCTTGGCAATGGCGCCGATCATCCCGGCGTATTTCTCGACCGAGGCGTCGTCGCGTTCGAGGTCGTCTTCGAAGTCCGCCGCGATCTTAAAGAGTTCGTCGAACTCGGGGTCGGCGGCGGCGAGGAGGTAGTAAAGCCGCCGGTCGCCGATCAACACGACCTTGACCCGCAACGGGATCGGCTCGGGCTCCAGCGTGATCGTCGAAACGTAGGACTGGAACGGCGTCTCGATCTTGATTTCGCGGGCGAACAGCGTGCGTTTGAGTTCCTCCCAGGCGTAGGGCTGCATCAGCACCTTGGCCGCGTCGAGGATGAGATAGCCGCCGTTGGCTTTGTGCAGCGCCCCGGCATGCAACAGCGTGAAATCGGTCAACAGAGCGCCGAGCTCGGCTTGGTGTTCCGCCCGGCCGATCAGGTTCGGTTGGGTCGGATGATCTTCATGGAACACCGGTGCGCCGGCGCCGTTGCCATCGTCGCTGTTATCGACGAACAGATTCACGCCATAGCGGCGGAACTGAAGTTCGGGCCGGCGCGGCGCATCGCCGTCCTGTCGCACGGCGGCCAGCGGCGCGGGCGCTTCCGACTCGCTCTCCAGGAACAACTTGGCGCTATTGTCGATGATGTCTTTCTCGACGGCGTCGAGGTAGGCGACGACTTTGCCGAATTCCATGTACTTCGCGCGCAGCGCCATGATTTGGTGGGCCACCGCGCCGCGCGTGGTCTCGCGGTTCAACTCGCGCGCTTTCTCGCGGCGATCTTTATCCCACTTCGGCATTTCCTGCAGGCGCTGCTGCAATTCCTTCTGGAGTGCCTCGATATCGGTTTCGATGCGCTTGCGCTCTTCCTCCGGCAGTTTTTGGAACTCTTGCGGCTCGATCACTTCGTCGTCGCGAACCGGCGCTAGCGCCAAGCCGGTCGGGGTTCGAATCAGCGCGATGCTTTTTTCCCCGGCTTTCTTTTGGATGTCTTCGAACATCGCTTCTTGGTGATCGCGAAACTCCTGATCGATCGCATGACGCCGATTGCGATACTCGTCGGATTCGAAAACGGCGGGGATACCGGCCCGTAAGTCGTCGATCAATTGGGCCATGTCGCGCCGTAGGCTGCGGCCCATGCCGGTGGGCAGCTCCAACGCCCTGGGCCGCCGCGGATCGTCGAAATTGTGAATGTAGCACCAGTCCGACGGTTTCGCCTCGTCGGCCGCCCGGGCGTCGAGAATGCGGCGGACATAACGATGACGTCCAGCACCGGTCGGGCCCAGGACGAAAACGTTATAGCCGCGGTGCTCTATCCCGATGCCGAACTCGATCGCTTCGAACGCGCGATCCTGGCCCAGGACGTCGTCGTCGCTTTTCAAGTCGTCGGTGGTCTCAAACGCCAGCGAAGAAAGGTCGCACCGCCGCCTCAGTCGATCTGCCGTCAGTGGTGTTGCGGCCATGATGGGACTCCCTCTCCTGTACTCTGATGACTTGGCATTGACGCCGTCGAAATCAAGGCGCGTCGGGTTGGGCCTCTATGGCCTCCATGTCGTCGTCGGAATATCCGAAATGGTGGCCGATTTCATGAATTAGGACGTGGCGCACTAACTCGCCAAGAGTTACGTCGTTCTCCGCCCAATAGTCGAGCAGCGGGCGCCGATACAGAAGGATCATGTCGATGCCCTCGCCGGGATCGGTCAGGCTCTTCGAAATCAGGTCGATGCCGCTGTAAAGCCCGAGCAGATCGAAGGGCGTTTCCAGTTCCATGTCGTTGATCGTGTCGGCGTCCGGGAAATCGTGGATTTGCATCACCACACCCTCGACGCGGGCGCGGAGCACCGCGGGTATCGACGCGAATGCCGCTGCGGCAACGGTTTCGATGTCCGCAAGTGTCGGCGCTCGCTCATCGCCGCGATCGGGCATCGTCGCCATGATCGTTTAGCGCGGCGCCATGCGGATTGCGCCGTCCAGCCGGATGACGTCGCCGTTGAGCATCCGGTTCTCGACGATATGAACGGCCAGTGCCGCATAGTCCTCGGGCACGCCCAACCGTTGCGGGAAGGGGACGCTCTTGGCCAGGGATTCCTTCACCTCATCGGGCAGTCCGTGCAGCATCGGGGTCGAGAAGATTCCGGGGGCGACGGTCATGACGCGGATGCCGAAGCTCGCGAACTCGCGCGCCAGCGGCAGCGTCAGGGCGACGATCCCTCCCTTCGAGGCGGCATAGGCCGGTTGACCGATCTGGCCGTCGAATGCCGCGACCGACGCGGTATTGACGATGACGCCGCGTTCGCCGTCCTCCAACGGCTCCAATCCCTGCATATCGGCAGCGGCCAACCGGATCGCGTTGAAGGTGCCGACCAGATTGATGTTGATCACCTTCATGAAGTTCTCGAGCGGCATCGGGCCGTCGCGCCCGACGGCCTTTTGCGGTGTGCCGACACCGGCGCAATTGATCAAGATGCGCGCCGGTCCATGCGCGGCGCGCGCCGCGGCGATGGCCGCCGCCATGCTGTCGCCGTTGGCAACGTCGCACGCTACGCTCAAGCCGCCGATTTCCTGCGCAACGGCCTTGGCCGCTACCTCGTTTAGATCGAGCACCGCGACCTTCACGCCGCGCGCCGCCAACGCGCGTGCCGTCCCGGCCCCGAGACCCGAACCGCCACCGGTGACCAAAGCCGCACTTCCTTCGAACTTCATGCTCCATCTCCGCCCGTTTGGTGATTGGGTCGCTTGTAGCAGATCGTCGAATTGCCGTGAAATCCCTAGACCGGGTCCGTCGCGGTCGGCTTCCGCTTGCCGAGCCGCGCTTCGCGGACGGATATGTAGATGGTCGATCCGACAATGATCGCCGAGCCCGCTGCCATCCATAGGGTCGGCACTTCGGCAAAGACCAGAAAACCGAACAAGGCGGAAAAGATAATGCGTACATACTCGATCGGGCCGACCAGGGTGGCTTCGCCGGCGGTCAACGATCGGATCATACAGTTCGCGCCGAGCGTGCCGACGGCGCCGATCAACAGTAGAAATGCGAATTGGGTCAGCGTCGGAGTTTGCCAAACGACGATGGCCGGGATCAACGTGAAGATCGACCCGAAGACGCCGGCATAGAAGATCATGGTGGTCGGCCGTTCGGTGTCCGAAAAGAACTTGGTCACGATCATCGTCAAAGCGACCATGAGGGCGCTGAACAGCGAGAACAGCGCCGCCGGATCGATCGCGCCCGAGGGACGAATGGCGATCACAACGCCGACGAACCCAACGATCGTCGCGGTCCACCGCCGCGCGCGGACGACCTCGTGAAGAAAGATGATCGCCAGGGGCACCATGAAGAGCGGTTTGGCGAAACTCAGGGAGGTCGCGAGGGCGAGCGGCAAATGAGCCACGGCGTAGAACCCCGACATCATCGCCAGCGCGCCCAACACGCCGCGCAACCCGTGCATCCCGATTCGTTTGGTCCGGATCGCCGCGACCCCGCCGGCTCGCCAGACGAAGGGTAGGATTACCAGCAGGCCGAAGCTGGCGCGGAACCACGCGACCTCGAAGCTCGAAAGCTGACCGCTCATGAATTTGATCAGCACGGCCATGATCGACATGAAGATCGCGGCCAGCAGCGCCCAGATCACGCCGCGCGTGTTCGGCGCAAGGCCGTCCCAGGAGCGGTGGGCCTGGAGAATCATGGGCCGCACTAGGCGGCCGTCGCCGTGTCGACGCGCGGTTTCTTGCGGTCTTGGCTCTCGCGGCGCGCGATATAGATGGAGCTCACAAAAATGATAACGGCGCCCGCAAACGTCCAGACATCCGGAATTTCTGAAAAGGCGAAATAGCCGATCACGGCCGTCGCGGGCAAGCGCAGGAAGTCGAGCGGCATCACCGCCGACGCATCGGCTTTGCTCAGGGCGCGGGTGAAGGCGATATGGGCAAAGGTCCCGGCGCCGGCGACCACGAACAGCCAAAACCAGGCGTTCAGGCTCGGCCATTCCCAGACGAACAGCGCTGGGATCAACGACACGGGCGTAAACAGGATCACCATATAGGCGACGATTCGCTCGGGCGGCTCGGTGCGCGCCAGAATCTTGATTGAGACGATCGACATTGCCATCAAGATCGACGAGGCGATCAGCAGCAGATGTCCGGTCGTGACCTCGGCGACGCCGGGGCGCAGTACGATCATTGTGCCGCCGAACCCGATCACCGTAGCGACCCAGCGCGGCACGCCGACTTTCTCCCGCAATAGAAAGACCGCGACGATGGTCACGAACAACGGCGAGGTGAAGCTGAGGGCCACCGCTTCGGCGATCGGCGTCACCGTAACCGCGTAAAACCACATGAACATCGAACCCAAGCCAAACGCAGTCCGCCAACCGAACAGCTTGAGCTTCGTCGTGCGCAGAAAGCCCAGGCCGCGCCGCGCCACGATCGGGCCGATCACGACGATGCCCAGCAGATTTCGGAAGAAAACGATCTCGAACGAGGCAACCTCGCTCGACACATGGCGAACCGATGCAACCATGATCGAAAACAGGACCGTCGCCGCAACCATGTAAAGCGCCGCAACAACCGGTTGGGGCATCGATCGTAGGCTACTGAAGCTCGTCATCGTGGGTGGGTTCCTGCCTGGCGCCGCCCCGCCACGGCGGACGCAACCGAATCGGGCAAGACCGGACGATTATGGGCCGTCAATGCGTGCGCCGCCAAACCTTTCGCCGCATGGCCGCGTTGCGCCGCTCGCGCGCCGCGATTACCGTCCGGGACGAGGAGAAAGAAAGCATGACCGATACCGATGCTGCGCCGCTGTGGACTCCCGACAGCGCGACCGTTGCCCAAAGCAACCTCACTGCCTTCGCCCGGCATGTCGAGCGCGATGCCGGCGTCGCCGTGCCCGATTATTGGGCGCTGCTCGATTGGTCGCGGGCGAACCAAGAGGCGTTCTTCCAGGCCGTCTGGGACTTCGGCGGGGTTGTCGCGCACACCAAGGGCGAACGCGTCCTGGTCGATGCCGACAAAATGCCGGGCGCACGCTGGTTCCCCGACGCGCGTCTGAACTTTGCCGAAAACCTGCTGCGCCGCCGCGATAGCGGCCCCGCGCTGATCTTCCAAGGCGAGCACGGCGTCCGCCGCGACCTCAGCCATGCCCAGCTCTACGACGCGGTCTCCCGCCTCGCCCAGGCGCTGCGCGCCGAGGGCGTTCAGCCCGGCGACCGTGTCGTCGGCTTTATGCCCAACCTGCCCGAGACCGTAGTCGCGATGCTCGCCGCGGTCAGCTTGGGTGCGACATGGTCGTCCTGTTCGCCCGACTTCGGCATCAAGGGCGTCATGGACCGCTTCGGCCAAATCGAACCCACGGTGCTGTTTACCGCCGACGGCTATTTCTATGCGGGCAAGACCCACGAGTCGCTCGCGCGAATCGCCGACATCGCGGCGCAATTGCCCAGCCTGCGACGGGTCGTGGTCGTGCCCTACGTCGACCCCGCGCCCGACATCGCGCGGCTACCGGGCGCCGTGCTGTGGGGCGATTACCTCGCGCCCTTTGCCGCGGGCGGCATCGCCTTCGCGCAACTCCCCTTCGCCCATCCGCTCTACATCATGTATTCGTCCGGGACGACGGGGGTGCCCAAATGCATCGTGCACGGCGCCGGCGGTACCTTGCTCCAACACCTCAAGGAGCACCTGCTGCATACCGATCTGCGGCAGGACGATCGCCTGTTCTATTTCACGACCTGCGGCTGGATGATGTGGAACTGGCTCACCTCCGGCCTCGCCTGCGGCGCAACTCTCGTGCTCTACGACGGATCGCCCTTTCAACCCGATGCCTCCCGGCTGTGGTCCCTGGCAATGCAGGAAAAAGTGACGGTCTTCGGGTCGTCCGCCAAGTTCTACGACGCGTGCCACAAGGCCGAGATCGAACCGATCAAGACGCACGACCTGTCGCGGGTGCGCACCATCCTGTCCACCGGATCGCCGCTGGCGCCGGCAAGTTTCGATTTCATTTACCGCGCCGTGAAAAAGGATGTCCGGCTGTCGTCGATCTCCGGCGGCACCGATTTGCTTGGGTGTTTTGCCGCCGGGGCCTCGGTCCTGCCGGTCTACCGCGGCGAGATCCAGTCGCGGGTGCTGGGCATGTCGGTCGAGGTCTTCGACGAGAATGGCGCGGCCGTCCAGGGTCAAAAGGGCGACCTGGTCTGCACCAAGCCGTTCCCGTCGATGCCGATCGGATTCTGGGACGACCCGGACGACGCTAAGTACCGCGCCGCCTATTTCGAGACCTTCCCCAACGTTTGGACCCACGGCGATTACTGCGAACTCACCGATCGCGGCGGTGTCGTGATTTACGGACGCTCCGACGCCGTCCTCAATCCGGGCGGCGTGCGCATCGGCACGGCGGAAATCTACCGCCAGGTCGAACAAATGGACGAGATCGAAGAGGGCCTGTGCATCGGCCAGGAGTGGGACAACGACGTCCGGGTCGTGCTGTTCGTCCGGCTGCGCCCAGGCCTCGCGCTGGACGACGATCTGCGCGCGCGAATCAAGGCCAACATCCGCGCCAACGCGACGCCGCGCCACGTTCCGGCAAAGATCGTTGCGGTGACCGACATCCCGCGTACCATCAGCGGCAAGATCACCGAACTCGCCGTCCGCAACGTGGTTCATGGCCGCGCGGTGAAGAACAAGGATGCGCTCGCCAACCCCGCGGCGCTCGATTTGTTTGTCGATCTCCCGGAGTTGCGCAGCTAAAACGCCCTTACTTCATCGCTGCCAAGTCTGGGGGCCCGAGCCCGGCGTCAGGTCGCGCACCAGGGCCGGGTACCGCAGGATCAGCACGGCCGAGCGCACCGTCATGAAAACAACCAGCGACAACCACAGACCGTGGTTGCCCCACGCCGGCATCGCCAGCATGTTGACCGACACCAGCGCTGCGAGCGAAAGGATCATCCCGTTGCGCAACGCCTTGGTGCGGGTGGCGCCGAGAAACACGCCGTCGAACTGAAACGCCCAAATCCCGACGATCGGCATCGCGACCATCCACGGCAAATATGCTTTGGCCGCAGCCCGAACATCGGGCGAGATCGTCATCAAATCGATGAAGGCGCCGCCCAGAACGGCGTGGGCCAGCGCGAAGACGCCCGCCACCACGGCGGCCCACAGCGTCGTGACGCCAACCGCGCGGCGGAGGCTGTCGCGATTGCGTGCACCGACGGCACTGCCGACCAGCGTTTCGGCGACGTGGGCGAACCCGTCGAGCCCGTGTGAAACCAGCATGAACAACTGCATCAGGATCGCGTTGGCCGCCAACACTGTATCGCCCTGTTCGGCGCCGCGGGCGGTGAAGTAGGCGACCGCCGTGATCAAACACAGGGTGCGAATGAAGATATCGCCATTGACGCTGATCAGCCGCCGCATCTGCACGGGGTCCAACAGCCGTGCCCGCGCCACCGTACCCGGCAGGGTTCTTAGCGTTCGCGCGATCAACCACAAACCAACCGCGGCGGTCGCATATTCGGCCATCAACGTGCCCAGGGCGACACCCTCGACGCCCCACCCCATACCCAAAACGAAACCGACATCGAGAACGATATTGAGCCCGTTGAGGAACACCTGCAGCAGCAGCGCGGTCCGGACCTGCTGGCGCCCCAGCAACCAACCCAGCACGACGTAGTTCGCCAGGGCCGCCGGCGCGCCCCACACCCGGACTTGGAAATAGGTCGTCGCCAAGGCCTCGACCTCGGGACCGGCGTCGATCGCCCAGCGCCCGAAAACCAATATGGGGTATTGCAGTGCGAGAACGCCAAGCGAGATCGCCCCGGCCAGAATCAAGCCGCGCTGAAACGTCGCCCGCATTTCGACGGCGTCGTCCGCGCCGAACGCCTGCGCGGTAAACCCGGTCGTGCCCATGCGCAGGAACCCGAAGCCCCAGTAGATGTAGCTGAAGATCAGGGCCCCGACCGCCACCGCGCCGATGTAATAGGGCGCTTCGAGCTGACCCATCACCGCGGTATCGACCATGCCCAGCAGCGGTACCGACAGGTTCGACAGGATGATGGGAATGGCAAGACGCCACACCAACCGATGCCAGCCGCCGGCCGCGACTGTGGCGCCGCTCACGGCGTCGACACCGGCTGACGCAGCAGCATCAGGTTCAAACCGTTCAATGCGCGGTACAGGATGCGGAACCGGCGATCGAACCCGTCGGTCCCGGCGTCGCCGCGCAGGTCTGCGACGGTGCGGACGCCGTCGATCCGGGCAATCACATCGGCCATCGCCGGGTCGACCGGGTAAGTCACCGCGATGCCGTCCAAATTGCTTCGTATTTCTGGACGCCGGCGCAGGCTTTCGGCCAGCGCCGGCGCGTCCGTGCGCAACAGGATCGGCACCGCGGTGTCGTCCAGCGGGGCGATCGCGGCATTGCGCGGCGTGCCCTTGGTCAGGTAGGCGATATGGATTTTCAGGTTGCCGCACAGGGTCTCGGCCAGCGCGCCGGCGTCGAGCCAGGACAGCTTGGCCGCGCGCTTCATCAGATCTTTGTCGCGTAGGTAGGTCGCCGGGTCGTAGCGCGCGGGCGCCAGCAATGCCGTGGGGGTTAAGTCGGCGTGCGCCACCAAGGCCGCAAGTTCAGGCACTGTGTAGGCGCGGTCGATGGGGTGCAGCAACAGATCGGCCAGCGCCGCATCGTCGTCGTTGACGCTCGAAAGAAACGGATTGCGCTTCAACCAATTGGTTTCCGGCAGATCGTTCAGCAACTGCCGGGCAACCCGCACCCGTCGCCGCATGTCGGGCTCGGGGGCCAGCGCCCGCAGGGCGGCCTGGGCGGGATAGACGCCCGTCCGGCCCAATGCCCCGTACACCATGATCCCCATGCCGCCGCCCGGCCGTAGCAGCCGCGCCAGCGCGCCCAAGCCCGCCGCGGGGTTGGGTAAATGATGCAGGACGCCGCAGCAGTCGATGTAGTCGAACGGCGCGCCGAGATCGGGCGGGTCGGCGATCGAGCCCCGGTGGAAGGCGATATTGGTCAGGCCGCGCGCGGCGGCCCGCGCCTGGGCGATGTCTTGCGAGGCCTGGCTCAGGTCGAGATAGACGACCGTGCCGCGCGGGACTCGGTCGGCCAAGTGTTGGGCCAGCATGATTGCGGCATCGCCGGTGCCGCCGCCCGCGACCAGTGCGCGGAACGGGGCGGCGAAATCCAACCGCCCGGCAAAGACATAGTGGTTGATCTCGTCGAGATGGCTGGGCGAGCCCTCGATCAGGCGCGTGCGCTCGTCCGCCGGGTCGCGGGTCGGGTAGGGCAACGCCTCGTAATGCGCCCTGACGCGATCTTTGCCGTCTCGATCAGCCATGGTTCGTTTGCCCGGCGCCCGTACGATTTTCCTAGGGTTAGCGCATGCGCGCGCCTTTGACTATGCGCCTCCAAAGAGTGCCCGGCGGCGCACTTCACGCGGATTTTGTCGATCACCATTTGAAAACCGATTCCGCGACCGCTATGTATTGGGGCGATGCGTCGAGCGAGTCTTTTTCTAGTGACGGCCCTGAGCGCGCTTCTCTTCGCCGCGCCCGGCTATGCCCAGTCCGCGCCCAAGGTGGTTGGCGAGTTCCGCGATTGGGTCGCGCTGACCCTCAAGGACCAAACCGGCGACGTCTGTTACATGTCCTCATCGCCGCAGAAGTGGACATCGGTGCCGTCGGGGGTCAATCGGGGCGACATCTATATCCTGGTGACTCACCGTCCCGGTGCGAAGGTCCGCGACGAAGTCAGCATCTATACCGGGTACAAGTACCAAAAAGAATCCGACACGGTTGTTTCGATCGACGGCCAGGATTTCTCGATGTTCACCCATGACGATACTGCTTGGGCCCGCGATGCCGCCAGCGACAGCGCGATGGTCAAGGCGATGATTCGCGGTAACACCATGGTGATCCGCGGGACCTCGGATCGGGGCACGGTCACCACCGATACCTACTCCCTGTCGGGGTTTACCGCAGCCCATAACGCCATCAACAAAGCCTGCCGGATTCGCTAGGCGCTCTTTTCGTCCCGCCCGGGGCGGGATAGAACACCCCATGGCCTTGCCCCTTGAAGACACCGCGCCGTTTCTTGTCGGCCAAAAACGCTGGCTGATCGGCCTGACCCGTGAGGAAATCGGCCAAGCGCTGATCGAGGTCGGGGTGCCTGCGCGCGGCGCGAAGATGCGCGCCAACCAATTGTGGCACTGGATTTACTACCGGGGCGCCCGGTCATTCGCCGATATGACCACGATCTCCAAGGACCTCCGGGCCGATCTTGAGGTTGGCTTCCACCTGGGTCGCGGCACCGAGGTCGACCGTCAGGTTTCCCAGGACCGCACCCGCAAATGGCTGCTGTCCTACGGTGCCAATCAGGAAATCGAAACCGTCTTTATCCCCGAGACCGACCGCGGCGCGCTATGCGTTTCCTCCCAGGTCGGCTGCACCCTCAACTGCCGCTTTTGCCATACCGGCACCCAGCCCTGGGTCAAAAACCTGTCGGCGGGTGAAATTGTTGCCCAGCTCCTGCACGCCCGCGACGACATCGGCGAATGGCCGTCTCCCAAGGAGGGCCGCATGATTTCCAACATCGTCCTGATGGGGATGGGCGAGCCGCTCTACAATTACGACAACGTGGCCAAGGCGCTGCGCATCCTGATGGACCAGGAGGGCATCGGCATTTCGCGCCGCCGCATCACGCTGTCGACCTCAGGCGTGGTGCCCGAGATCGCACGGGTCGGCGAGGACCTCGGCGTCGGCTTGGCGATTTCGCTGCACGCGGTGCGCGACGACCTGCGCGACGAACTGGTGCCCCTGAACCGCAAATACCCCATCAAAGATTTGCTCAACGCCTGCCGCCGCTATCCGACCAGCAGCAATGCACGCCGCATCACCTTCGAATACGTCATGCTCAAGGGCGTCAACGACACCCCCGCCGACGCCCGCGAACTGGTCCGCCTGCTCCAGGGGATCCCGGCCAAGGTCAACCTGATCCCGTTCAACGCCTGGCCCGGCGCGCCCTACGAATGTTCCGACGACGCCGCGATCGCCGCCTTCGTCGAGATCGTCAACAATGCGGGCTATTCCTCGCCCATCCGCACCCCGCGCGGCCGCGACATCATGGCCGCTTGCGGCCAGCTCAAGTCGGCCAGCGTCAAGCAGCGGGCCAGCGAGATTCGCTGAGGCCGACCTTCCATCGCGGCGCGCACCCGAACTGCAAACCCGGCGTTAACGCTTTTTGAACCCTGGTCGTTGGACCTTAGGGGGATGTGCGGGCTACCGTCCGGTCAGCGCCGCAAGCCGAGGAGTGTCCGATGACCGTTGCCGATTCAACGCTGGAAGACCGCATCGCGCGTCTGGAACGCAGCCGCAGCACGCTGTCGGTCGTTGCCGCCGCCGCGATCCTGGCCGCCGCCCTCGCGATTGTCCTGCCGTTCCTGCCGCTGGGCGGTGCCAACGACATCGTCCTGCGCAATGCCGACGGCGCGCCGACCATCGTCCTGTCGGGCGAGACCGGGACCGCCGACCTGCACGGTCTTCGGGTCCTCAACAACGAAGGCAAGGTCCGCGGCGAGTTCGTGCCCTCCAAGCTCGGCGCCGAGATCACCCTGTTCAATTCGAACGATCAGCCCGTCGCGATCCTCAACAACTCCTCGGCCAGCCAGGGCGGGCGCCTGTCGCTGTTCGGGATCGGCGACCGTGCGGCGTTCTTCGGCGGGACCGTTACCGACGACAACTTCGGCATGGAGATCCGCATGCGGCCGGGCCACGTCGCGGTCCTCAAGACGGCCAACGAGATTCCATTTTTCTCCCTGTCCGATCGCACCGGCGAGGCCCTGATCCAGCTCGACAATGGGGTGGCGGAACTGTTCGCCAATCGCGTCAGTATTTTGGGCCCCGATTCGCTGCGCCGCCTGGAAATCGCCGGCACCGACGCCGGGGCCAGCCTGACCCTGCGCGACCTCGACGATCAGGTCCGGGCTGGCGTCGCCCACGACGACCAAGGCGGCAGCGGGTTTGTCCTCCGCGGCGCCGACGGCGCCACGCTATGGCAGGCGCCCTGACTCCGGGCGATTTGCCGAAACCGCCGGCATCCCTATACTCCGCGCCCTGATTTCGAGCGGCGCGGAACACCATGACCAAACAGATCAAAAAAGCGGTCCTTGCCTATTCGGGCGGGCTCGACACCTCCGTTATCCTCAAGTGGCTGCAGATCACCTACGGCTGCGAGATCGTCACCTTCACCGCCGACCTTGGCCAGGGCGAAGAGCTCGAACCGGCCCGGGCCAAGGCGGAAATGCTTGGCGTACGCGAGATTTACATCGAGGATCTGCGCGAGGAATTCGTGCGCGACTATGTCTTCCCGATGTTCCGCGCCAATGCGCTCTACGAAGGTATCTATTTGCTGGGCACGTCGATTGCGCGCCCGTTGATCGCCAAGCGCCAGATCGAGATCGCCGCGGCGACCGGGGCGGACGCGGTTGCCCACGGCGCCACCGGCAAGGGCAACGACCAGGTCCGCTTCGAACTTGGCTATTACGCGCTTAATCCCGACATCACCGTCATCGCGCCGTGGCGCGAGTGGGATTTGGTGTCGCGGACGCGCCTGATCGAGTTCGCCGAGCAACATCAGATCCCCATCGCCAAGGATAAGCGCGGCGAAGCGCCGTTCTCGACGGACGCCAACCTGCTCCACACGTCGTCGGAGGGCAAGGCGCTCGAAGATCCGTGGACCGAGGCGGACGAACACGTCCATTCGCGCACCCTGTCCCCCGAAGCGGCGCCGGATAAACCGACGTACATTACCGTGACGTTCGAACAGGGCGATGCCGTCGCGATCGACGGCAACCCGCTGTCGCCCGCCAGCTTGCTCACGCAGCTCAACGCGCTCGGGCACGACAACGGGATCGGGCGTCTCGATCTCGTCGAGAATCGTTTTGTCGGCATGAAATCGCGCGGCATTTACGAAACGCCGGGCGGCACAATTTTGTTGGCGGCCCACCGCGGCATCGAAAGCCTCACTCTCGACCGCGGCGCGATGCACCTCAAGGACGAACTGATGCCGCGCTACGCCGAGCTTATCTACAACGGGTTCTGGTGGTCGCCGGAACGCGACATGCTGCAAGCCTTGATTGACAGATCGCAAACCAAGGTCACCGGCGAAGTGCGCTTGAAACTCTACAAGGGCAACGCAACGGTTGTCGGGCGTCAATCGCCGCACAGCCTTTACAGCCTGCAGCACGTCACCTTCGAGGAAGACTCGGTCTACGATCAGCGCGATGCCGAAGGCTTCATCAAGCTCAACGCGCTGCGCCTAAAACTTCTCAAGCGCCGCGACTCGCTGCCGTGAGCCGATGACCGCCGAAGACGATATCGACCGTGACCCGGCCGCCGTGGCGATTCTCGATCTCATCGCGTCAACCCCGCGCGGTGTGCGCCCCGAACAGGTCGCCCAAGCGATGGCCGAGCGCTACCGCAAACCCAAGGACGGCCCCAATCTGTGGCGTAAATACATGCACGCCGTCCGGCAGGAAGCGCTGCACCTAGCACGCGACGGCGAGATCGCGATTCTACGCAAAGGCCTCGCTGTCGATCCGCACAAGCCGATCAAAGGACTGATCCGGCTGGCCAAGCCGGAAGCCGCCTCAGACTGAGGGCGTCGCGATGCCGTGCTGCCGACAGGCGGCCGTCACCGTATTCAGCAACAGGCACGCAATCGTCATCGGCCCGACCCCGCCCGGCACCGGGGTGATCGCATCCGCGACGTCGATCGCTTCGGCAAAAGCGACATCGCCGACCAGCTTGCCGCGCGTGCTGCCCGGTTCCGGGGC
>CAYGKG010000037.1:0-5941 GCA_964350495.1 uncultured Alphaproteobacteria bacterium | reverse complement strand
GCACCGGGGTGATCGCGCGGGCGACCTTCACGGCCTCGTCGAAGGCCACGTCGCCACGAATTTTCGCCTTGCCGCCGGTTGGGTCGTCGATCCGGTTAATGCCGACATCGATCACTGTCGCGCCCGGTTTGATCCAATCGCCGCGGATCATCTCGGGCCGTCCGGCGGCGGCCACGACGATGTCCGCTCGGCGACACACCGCGGCGAGATCGCGGGTCCGCGAATGCGCCATCGTCACCGTGGCGTTGGCCGCTAGCAGCAGTTGCGCGACCGGTTTGCCGACCAATTTGGAACGGCCGACGACGATCGCCTCGGCGCCCTCGATCACGGCACCCGAGCGCTCCAACAAGATCATGCAACCGCGCGGCGTGCACGAGACCAGCGCGTTGTCCTGGCCCAGCGACAGGCGTCCGGCGTTCACCGGGTGCAAACCGTCGACGTCCTTGTCCGGGTCGATCGCGTTGACCACGTCGTTCTCCGAGATATGCCCCGGAAGCGGCATTTGCACCAAGATGCCGTGCACCGCGGGGTCGGTGTTTAGTTTGCGGACCTTGGCCAGCAGCACGTCCTGCGGCGTGTCGGCCGGCAGTTTGAACTCGTAGGAGTTCATCCCAGCGGCGACCGTCATCTTTCCCTTGTTGCGTACGTAGATGTGGCTGGCCGGATCATCGCCAACCAGCACCACCGCGAGGCCCGGCGTTAAGCCGTGGCCCTGTTGCAGCGCGGCGACCTGGGCCGCGACCGCGGCGCGGACGTCGGCTGCAATGGCTTTGCCATCGATCAAAGAAGCGTCACCCATCGCGATCCCTTGCCCATTGGTTGAGGCGGCGCAGCAATGCCGGTGGATTGCCTGCGACCAAGATTGTTTTGTGTCGGTCGGTGTCGCCCGAGGCAAGCGATAATTGGCTGACCGGAAGATGCCATGCATCGGCCAGGACGGCGAGAATTGCGCGATTGGCGTTGCCCTTATCCGGTGCCGCCGTCACGCGGACCTTGACCGCCGCGCCGTGGCCGCCGGAAACGATGCCGTCGATTCGGTTGCGTGACGCTTTGGGGGCACCCAGGACGCGCACGATAACGCCCGTCGCCGCGACGCGGAACGGCGTGTTCTCAGAATCTCCCGTAGCCAAGCGTGTCGCGCAGGATCAAACCCCGCACGATGAATTCAACCAAGAGGATGACAATGATCGGCGAAACGTCGATGCCGCCGAGGTTCGGCAACAGGCGGCGCACCGGCGCCAGCACCGGTTCGGTCACCCGATGGAGGAAGTCGCCGACCATATGGATGACGCGGTTGCCGGTATTGACGACATTGAACGCGATCAACCAGCTCAAGATTGCCGATCCGACTAGCGCCCAGACGTACAGCAACGCCAGCGTATCAAGGAGCCCGAGGATGGATTGCATCGTACCTATGGGGTTGGTGGGGGCGGGATGCCCCGACCGCCGATCGGTCGGTGGTCGCAAGCGCCCGCATTAGACCCGATGGAGTAGGGACGGGCAAGGCGGCGACGTGACGCCAACATGGGCACAAAGCCTTGACACCGGCGAGAGGCCGTCATCATTATCCGCCTGCCTTCACCCGGGCCTAAATGGGGCAGTAGCTCAGTTGGGAGAGCGCGGCGTTCGCAATGCCGAGGTCAGGGGTTCGATTCCCCTCTGCTCCACCATTCCTTCCCGGCGCGGGATGCGCCGGGCTGGAATACCGCACTAATCCGCCATTCGTCGCAATACCCGGTCCAACCGATCGGTCAGCTTGTCACGCTGGTCGTTGTTGAGACTGGCGTGAAACGCGATGAAGGCCGGCAAGACCGTGTCGATACGCTGATCGAATTCGGCCTTCAGGCGATCGCCCAGGGCCGTCACCGCCGACGCATCGATCTGCGCCGACCCGACCAGCGCCCGCGCGTCGCGCACCAATTGCTCGGCGAGCGTCCGATCTTCGGCGGATGCGGTCACCATCGCATCGGCAACCTTGCGAAACTCATCGCGTTGCACTGCATCGAGGTCGAGTTTTCGACTGACCACCTTTGTCGCCCAGTCGGCGCGCGCTTCCGCGCTGCGATGGTGGTGGTGCCCGCCGCTCACCGCGGCGCCGACGCCGACCAAGACAAGGACCGCCGCGGCACCGGTGAACCATTTGCGTCGACCTTGGAACAGAGAACGAAACGTCATGGGGGTCCCCTTATGGATGGATGAACACCCCTGACACATCGGATCGATCCGGGCCAAATCAATGTGTCGGACCGATAGTAGCGGACCGACATAGGCCTAGCGAAGAGTATCCCTACGCCGAATACGGCTTAACAATCGCCATCAAGCCCCCTACATAAGAGCGAGGTTGAGGCGAGGGGGGCTGTGGCAGAAACCGCACCGCGTAAGCTCGCCGCCATTCTCGCGGCGGATGTTGTCGGCTACAGCCGACTGATGGGGCAAGACGAAGATGCCACCGTCCGGACTCTGTCCGCTTACCGCGCCACCATCGGCGAGACCGTAAGCCGCCACGAAGGCCGCGTTTTCGGCGGCGCCGGCGACAGTCTCGTGGCGGAATTTTCGAGCCCGGTCCAAGCGGTGCGCTGCGCGCTGGCGATCCAAGAGAGCATCGCCGCCAAAAACGAGGATTTGTCCGAGGATCGCCGAATGCGATTCCGTATCGGCGTCAATCTGGGCGACGTGATCGTCGACGGCGACAATCTGCTCGGCGACGGCGTCAATGTCGCGGCGCGTCTCGAAGGATTGGCCGTGCCCGGCGGCATATGTATCACCGCGGCTGTCTACGATCAGATTCGCAACCGGATCGATGCGCCGATTTCGGATCTCGGACGGCAAACCTTCAAGAACATCGATCAGCCCGTGCGCGTCTACGGCGTCGGGGCGCTCCAGCCGCGCCGCCGTCGCCATCCGGTGCGCTGGTCTGCCGCCTTGGCGATTGCAGCGGCGGCGATCGTCGTCGCGGTCCTTTTCTTGGGCGGCGATGCCGCGCCCCCGGCCAGCGCCGCACCGGTTCTCGTGGTCTACCCGTTCGATCCGATCGGCGAGGACGATCGTCTCGTCCAGATCGGCGATGGGTTGCGGCAGGATTTGATGATCTCGCTGTCGGACGCGAACGCGCATCTCAGAATTGTTGCGGTAGCCACCCGCGCCGCGCCGGCCGATCCGCCGCCGGACTACGTTCTCGACGGCAGCGTGCGGATTGCCGGGGACACCGTGCGCGTCACCGCCCTGCTCGTCGAACGGCGCAGCGGTTATCAGCTCTGGGGTGGCCGCTTCGACCGGCGCACCGATGCGGGCTTGACCTTCCAGGACGACATTGCCGGAAAAATCGCCGGCTCGTTGACCGACAAGCTGGCCGTTGCCGAGGCGGCGCGGGCGCGTCCGCCGGGCGCCCTCGCGACCGTCGTCAACGGTCTGGCGATGGTCGGTCGCTTCACCCGCGCCGCCGCCGCCTTGCCGTTGGATCTCTACCGCCGCGTCGTCGGCGCCGCCGAACTTCCCACCGATACCAAGCTCTCGACCCTCCCCGTAGGAAAGGTGCCTTCATGAAAATCCTCTTCCTGACCGCCGTCGCCGCTGCCGGCTTGACGATTGCCACCGCCACGCCGGGCCTCGGCCAGCAATACGGCGAATTCGTTTCCCAGAACGGACCGGCTGCGCGCAACGTGTATCTCGCCGGCCGTAGCGTGTCTGTCGATACCGATGCCGCCGAGGATATCGTTGCTGCCGGAAGCGATGTGACGGTGCGCGGCCGTGTCGCAGGGGATGTGATCGCGGCTGGACGCGACGTGCTGGTCGATGCGGCCGTTGCCAGCGACGTGCGCGCTGCGGGGCGCGACGTCACTGTACGCGGCAGCGTCGCAGGCGACATCACCGCCGCCGGCGCCGAGGTGCGGCTCGAACGCGGCCTAATCGTCGGCGACCGGATCATGATCGCGGGGGGCACGGTTGAGATCGACGCCGAGATCGGCGGCGACGCCAGAATCGCCGGTGCCGACATTGCGCTCGGCGGCACCTTTCTCGGCAGTGTCGATGTTGCAGGCCAAAACATCGTTGTTCGTCCTGGCGCGCGGATCGCCGGCGATTTCACCTACCGCAGCGTGAACGAAGCCGACATCGACCCCGCAGCGCAGATCGCCGGCGATATCACCTTCATTCGCTCCGAGGCCACCGAGGAAATGTTCGGCGGCGCCTTTGCCGGGGTCGGTGCGGGCAGTCTGCTGTTTCTCATCGGCCTCATTGTCTTGGGTGCGCTCCATCTGATGCTGTTCCCCGATGCCGCGTACCTCGTCACCCGCGACATGCGCGACCGCCCGCTCCGCGCGTTAGCCACGGGCGCGGCGATCTTCATCGGTATGCCGCTGTTGGCCGTGATCCTTGCCATTACGGTGATCGGATTCCCGGTGACGATCTTTCTGGTTGCGGTGTTCCTCGCGGGATTGTTCGCGGCCTACCTTTCGGCGGCGCTCGTGATGGGCCAAGCGCTTGCCCGCCTCGTGCGCCGCGACGCCGAGAGCCGATTCTGGCCCCGCGTCGCCGCGCTCGCGGTCGGCCTCCTGGTGCTTTCGGTCCTGGCGTTGGTGCCCTTCCTGGGCCCGCTGATCGTCATCGCCGCGCTCATGCTTGGCCTTGGCGCCTTGGCGCTGCAGATCCTGGGTGCGCGGCGCGCGGCGCTCTAACGCGCCGTCACGGGGCAGGCAAAGTAGCCGTCCCACACCGCTGCGCCGGGATGGGGCCGCAGCGCGCGGGTGGAGTCGTCGAACAGGCCGATGTCGCGGAGCCCGGGCACCGGAATGTCCAGGCGGTCCATGTCCTGTACCAGGAACCACACGATTCCGCGCACGTCGTAGCGTTCGCCCAGCCCGATCAAAGCGCCGATCAATTCGGCCTGTAGCGCGGGTTGGGTACCGGCTTCGCTGACCAGGAGCGCCGTACCGGGCTCTACCCGAAGCCCGAAATCACCGAAGCTATAGGCGTCGGTTGAAACCTTCCCGGCCTCGCCGAAGATGTTCGGGTAGGTCGAGAAAAACACGCCATCGGCGATCTCCGGCATCGCCCCCGCCAGTTGTCGTAATACCGGGCCGACCGATGGGTCGTGCCAATCGCGGGTGTAGAACTCCCACTGGATCGAGGGGGCGGTCACGATGGTCGGGTCGATCGTGCGAACCAGCGCCCGGGCTTCGGCCATCAAGGAAAGCAAGTTGGCGAAATCGGCTGGCTGTTCGCGGGCGTACATATTGATCTCGATCCCCGGCGAGAAATAGGCCGGGTCGAATTTGGTCATGGCGTAGCGGACAAAATCCAGGTAAAGCCCCCGCAACGCCGGATCGGCAAAGCCGGTCGCAGGTGCCGCGGTTCGGCGCACGCCCTGTTGCGATTCGAAACTCACCGATACGCCCTTCCGCGCAAGGTCGAGCGGACTGATCGCGACATAGCGCACGCCGCCCTGCGCCGTCGTCGTCGCGCGGGCATCGTCAAAGAACGCGCGCAGCCGGGTATGGGCCTTGCGCAGGCGCTTGGGTGGGGTGCAGGAATCCAGGTTGCTGCCGCAGGCCGCGAGCAGGTGCCAGGGCACATTGTTGTCCCAATGGAATGCCAACAAGTCGGACCGCGCCCGCACGGCATGGTCGTAGGGCACGACGCGGGATCGCCCGCTGGCAAGCGCCATGAGGCGGCCAGGGTAAAGCGCAAAGCCCATCGGCGGCCTGCCGTCTGCCGGACAAACAACTGCAGCGGGGCCGCTCTGGGCATGGGCGATACGGGCCGCGAATTCCGCGGCGCTGATCGACAACGCCGCCGCCACCAGGGTCAGAAAACGCCGAACTTGGCCTCCCATCGGGGAAGGATTGCAGACTGCGGACGCGAAGGATAGCTTTCCCGGCCATGTCTGGTCGTATCCTCTGCATCGTCCACCAAAAACATTCGCGCACCCGGCGCGTCGGTCGCT
>CAYGKG010000036.1:0-26080 GCA_964350495.1 uncultured Alphaproteobacteria bacterium | reverse complement strand
CTTCGGTCGTGCGTCAATCCGGCGACTCATAGCGTGGTTGCCGAGCACTAGAACCGCAAGTCCAACGGCTCCGTGCAGGGTCACGTCGGCGAGTGTGAGGGAGTTTCCGTAGGCGAATCCGGTGTCGGGCAGGAAATGCTCGACATAGCCGAAGGCGGCAACGGTGTTGGCCTTGGCCGTTTGAATGGCGTCTGCATCGCCGTCCTTCGGTAGCCGCAACAGCGAAACGGCGGGCGGAAACAGATACAGATCGGCAACTCGGCACAGTAGGCGAACGCGCGCTTGACCCGCAGCATCCGTCGGGATCAAGGCGGGCCCAGGCAGGGTTTGATCAAGATACTCGCAAATCACGCCCGATTCGGGAATGGAGGTTTCGCCGTCGACCAACAGCGGCATTTTGCCCATCGGGTTCATGGCAAGATAACTGTCGCTCTTGATCCCACCTTCGTAGGCCTCCAGGTCGGCTCCGCCTCCTTTGGCGGCGACTGTAAGCCAACAGCGGGCGACGTAGGGCGATGCAAGCGAGCCATAAAGCTTCATGGTGGTCCTCCCAATATAAGGTTGGGGAGTATCGGGCTAAGTTCGCAGCCCGTCCAGAGTCAGGTGCGAACCAACCCAGGCAGCCCGGGGACATGCCGACTGTCGGGGAACACCCGATCCTCGATATCGCCTTCGGTGAGCGCCATGTGGTCACGCAGAATACCCTTGAAGACCGCGCGGATGTCAGTGGCGGGCGCGAGGTCGCGGCCCTCGAACAGGTGCTGTGCCGCCAGACCGGGCCAGGGCGTCGCCATGCGGCCCCCGTTGATTGCGCCACCCAACAGCAGGGCGATACTCCCGGTGCCATGGTCGGTGCCCTTGGTACCGTTGATCGCAGCCGTTCGTCCAAACTCGCTGACAACAACGACCGCGGAGTTGCGCCAAGCCGCGGCCAACCTTACCTGCAACTGAGCCAATCCGGTTGCTAGGTGTCCGAGTTGCGTTGCGAGGGCGCCGGCGGCGGTTCCTTGGAATGCGTGGGTGTCCCATCCGTCGGTGTCGAGGACTGCGACCCGCGGTCCGTTTCGATTGGCGAGGAATTTTCCCGCTGCCCCGAACGAATCGAGAAAGTACGCTTCGGCGCCGCCTTGACTGCGCGCACCTCCACGCCGAGGTCGGCCGAGCACATCGTCCTTCATGGCTTGGGCATGTAAGGCGTCGGCGAGGGTCTTCGCCAACACCGGGTCGCCCCGGTACATCGCTTCTAGCCGGGCAATGAAATCGGCGCCGGCACTGGGTAGCACTTGCGGCGCATAGGTGGTGAAGCGGGCGGCGCCGCGCATGATCAACGGCACGTTTGCACCTACGGCTAGCCCGATCGGAGCGTCGCCCTGGCTCATGGCGGTAATGGCTCGGTTCATCCATCCATCGCCGGTGGTGTGCGGTAGTTGCGTCCCGTTTTCAAGGACGTTCTGCGCATCGAAGTGAGAACGGTTGCGGTAGGGAATGCCGACCGCATGGGCAATGGCCATGTCGCCGCGACGATAGAGCGGCGTCAACGCCGCCAAGGCGGGATGCAAGCCGAAGTGACCGTCCAGGTCGATCAGGCCATCGACCTCGCCCGGTTGCGGTAGGGCGAGGTCGCCGCGCGTCCGCCGGTAGCTTGCCTCGCCGTAGGGGGCAACGGCCGCCAGACCGTCCATCCCGCCGCGCAGCAGGACGACGATCAGTCGTTTGTCCGTCGGAACGTCCCCAAATGCCGTGCGTATACCTGTGGGCGAGACCGCCAATGCCGTAGCGGCGGCCATTCGCTGGAGCGTCTGACGACGAGTCAGCATGGCTATTTCCTTTGGAACTCGGGACTGGAGAAGACCAGGGCCACGGCCTCGGTCCGGCTCTGGGCCTGCGCGACCGTTATTCTGGTTTCGGCGGAGAGAACGGGGCCAACGATCGATTCCGCCCAGTCCACGGGCTTTGGGACGGGCGAGAGATTGCCCAGCGCGCGCAACCATTCGACCCGCGTCATCAACGCCTCTGGCGTTATCCAATCTGACGCGTCGTCGGACCAGCCGGCGGGTGAAGGCGCGGTGAACGGAAACTGATGGAGCAGCCCGAGCCCGCCGACGATCGGTTTGTCGGCGAGGTCGTCCACGTTCAACGCGCGCAGGCTGGAGATAATGAGGTCGTTCGGTGTCTTGAACTTGGAAAGTGGGGCGTCCCATGTTTCGGGTATGTCGACCAGAGCGCGCGACAAGGCATGTAAATCGCCGCCGGTGTCGTTGAAAACCCGTTCGAGGCGATCGACGCTTGCCGCGGACGGTCGGTCGGCAACGAAATGGGTGGCGAGTTTCGTCGCAACAAAATGCGCCGTTGCAGAGTGGCGGGCCAGATCCCGCAAGGCCTCCTCACCGCCGCGGACGCCGCTCTGGCGGTAGGTCTTACCAAGGAGCGTTTTGGCCCCGGGCTCATGGCCCGCAGCACGAAATGTAAATGCACCCGGCGTCCCGGACGATCGATCCTGCGGTCGGGCCACGCCCCACCCTGTAATCAATTTGGCCAAACCGATGACGTCGTCCTGTGTGTAGCCGCTGCCAACGCCAAGCGTGTGGAGCTCGAGGATTTCCCGGGCCAGGTTCTCGTTGAGGCCGACGCCGCGTTGCCGACCCGCCGGGCTGTTCGGGCCGAATGAAAATTGATTGTCCAAGTACATCAACATGACCGGGTGCTGCGACACCGCGACCAAAAGGTCGGCAAAGGTACTGAAGATGTTCGGCCGAACCGCTTCGCGCTCAAAGGCACCTGCGGCGGCAATGATTTGCGGCCGTTTGACCGAGACCGTGAAGTGGTTGCTCCAAAAGTGTACGAGGCGTTCGCGAAACGGGATGTCGCTGGTCACCGCGGCCATTGTACGTCGGCCAACCTCACGGCCGAGCGCATCGCGGGCCTCACCCTTGAGGTATCTTACGTAGGCCTGCGGGTCGCCCTGTTGCTGGCGCTGGGTCTCGGCAAGCAACGGCGCCGAGGGGCCAAGGTCGCGTAGTTCCGCGGGAACGCTGACGTCTCCGAGTTGATCGCGCAGCCACCCCTTGGGATCCCGGCCAATCTTGGACAAATCGCCGGGCCGTGGTCCGTACCCGAATCGGGTGGCGGCTATATAGGCCTGTTCGGTCGCCATTGAGCCTCCATCGCCCCGGGGCACCGCTATTCGCGTCTTGCGGCACCCACGCTCAGCTCGCCCGGTTTCCGTCGCTACGCTGCCCGTGCGGCCGCCATGGTGCGCCAAACGCGCTCAGGCGTGGCTGGCATATCGATATGTTCGACGCCCAGTGGGGCAAGGGCGTCGAGAATGGCGTTCACCACTGCCGGCAAGGCGCCCAGGGTGCCCGCTTCGCCGGCGCCTTTAGCCCCTAAGGGGTTGGTCTGGCACAGGATTTCGTTGTAGCGGAAGTCGATGAACGGAAGGTCGTCCGCCCGCGGCATGCAATAGTCCATGAACGAGCCCGAGAGAAGCTGGCCGCTATCGTCGTCATAGACCGCGTGCTCGAACAACGCTTGGCCCATGCCCTGGGCAATACCGCCGTGGACTTGGCCTGCGACGAGCAAGGGATTGATGACCTTACCGAAGTCGTCAACCACGGTGTAACGCGTGATCGCGACGTGTCCAGTATCCCGGTCGACCTCCACCTCGCAAATGTGGGCACCGTTCGGGAAGGTCGGCACCGGATAGGTATAGTCGCCGATTTCGTCGAGACCCGGTTCCATCCCGTCCGGCAGGTTTTTTCTATCCTTCGCGGCGGCGGCGACAGCCATGATCGGTATCGTGCGGTCCGTCCCGGCGATCGTGAATGTGCCGTCGTCGAACTCGATGTCGGCCTCCGCTGCCTCCAGCATATGGGCGGCAACCTTGCGTGCCTTCTCCAATACCTTCTCAGCCGTGGTTAGCACCGCGTTGCCGCCAATTACCAAAGATCGCGATCCGGCCGTCCCGCCGCCCTGCGGCAAGGCCCGGTTGTCGCCCTGCCGGAAGTCGATCTTGTCGAATGCAATCCCCAGCGCCTCGTTGACGAACTGGGCGAAGGTGGTGGGGTGGCCTTGACCGGTTCCCAACGTCCCCATGTCGAGCAGAACGCGGCCGTCGTCTTTGAATGTGATCTTTGCCGTCTCCGTCGGGTCGGCGCCGGTGGCCTCGATGTAGGTCGCGATGCCAAAGCCAAGTAGCTTGCCGCGCGCCGCTGCGACCTTGCGCCGTGTTTCAACGTCCTTTTGGTCAGCCGCCTCTAAGGCGTCGCGGAGGTTTCGGGTGAAGTCGCCGGAATCGTAGGTAAGGCCCATGGCCGTCGTGAAAGGCATCTCGTCGGGTCGGATGTAATTGCGATGGCGCAACGCGGCTGCAGGGATGTTCAAATCGCGTGCTGCTTTGTCTACCAATCGTTCGATGACATAGGCGGCCTCCGGTCGGCCCGCGCCGCGATAGGCATCGGTGACGACAGTGTTGGTGAACACGCCGGTGACCTCGGCCAAGGCCGCCGGGATCCGGTAAAGGCCCGGCAGCATGCGGCTGTACAGCAACGTCGGGACGAGGGGGCCAACCTGATTGGCGTAGGCGCCGAGGCTTGCGATCGTTTTGACCCGGAGCCCAAGAAAATCGCCGTCCTTCGTCATGGCCAACTCGGCATGGGTAACGTGGTCGCGCCCGTGGGCATCGCTGACGAACGACTCGCCTCGATCGCCGTACCACTTCACTGCGCGCCCGAGCGCCTTTGCAGCCCACAGAACCAGGATTTGCTCGGCGTAGATGTACCCCTTCATACCAAAACCACCACCCACATCGTCGGTGAGAACATGGAGCTGTTTGTTGTCGACGCCCAGGATTCCGGCGGCGACTTGGCTCAGCTGAAACACGTTTTGGCAGTTGGTGTGCAGCGTGTAGGTCCCGCTCGCGCCATCGTAGGCACCGGTCGCGCCGCGCGGTTCCATCGAAGCGCACACGACACGATTGTTGACGATATCGACGGCAGTAACGTGATCGGCCCGCGCGAAGGCGGCGTCGGTCGCGGCGCCGTCGCCCATCGACCATTCGAAGCAGGTGTTGGCCGGCGCGTCGGCCCAGAGTTGCGGCGCACCGGGCTTTGGCGCGGCGGCTGTATCTGTAATTGACGGCAGGACATCGTAATCCACATCGACCAGTTCGGCGGCGTCCTGGGCTTGCTGGAGGGTCTCGGCGACGACCATCGCCACGGGGTCTCCGACGTGTTTGACGGCCGTCGTCGCAAGGACGGGACGGGGCGGGACGTAGGCTGGCGCGCCGTCGTTTCTTTTGAGTTGCAGAACGCCGACGGTCGGGCTTGGCATATGGCCGATTTTTGCCTCTTCCGCATCCGCACCGGTGAATACGGCGATCACCCCCGGAGCGGCTTGCGCAGCGGCGATATCGACAATGCCAAGATTGGCGTGGGCATGGGGAGACCGGACGATCACGGCATAGGCTTGATTGTCGGATATGAGGTCGTCGTGGAAGCGGCCTTGGCCGACCAGAAGCCGCTCGTCTTCGACCCGGCGGACGCTTTTCCCAAACCCGTATTCCGACATCGTATGCTCCCGCAGCTAGGTCCCCATTTGTGGGGATTGTTCTTTGGTGCGAGAGAATACCGTGGTAGCGGGGCCGCGTCGCCCCTCCACCGTCGTCCGAGTGCCGGGTTTAGGCTGCTTTGGCGTTCTGAATCGCCTGCCACACGCGTTGCGGTGTGGCAGGCATTTCGATTTGTTTGACACCGGTCGGGGCCAATGCGTCCAACACGGCGTTGATGACCGCACCGGTAGAACCCGTCGTACCGGCCTCGCCAGCGCCCTTTACACCGAGCGAGTTCGTCTTGCAGGGGACCACGTTCATGTCGATCTTGATGGAGGGCATGTTGAGCGCCCGCGGCATGCAGTAATCCATGAACGATCCGGTCAGCAATTGCCCGGATTCGTTGTCATAGATAGTGTTCTCATAGAGTGCTTGGCCGACCCCCTGGACGATTCCGCCGTGAATTTGTCCGTGCACGATCATCGGGTTCAGAACCACGCCGAACTCATCGACCACGGTATAGTTCTCGATGGCGATATCGCCTGTGTCAGGATCGACTTCAACCTCGACGATGTGACACCCGTTGGGAAAACTCGACCCGTCGGATTTGTAGGTCGCGTCCTCTTTGAGGCCTGGCGTCAATCCGTCCGGCAGATTGGCGGGGTTGTCTGCCGCCTTGGCGACCTCGCCGAGGCTGAGCGTCCGGTCGGTTCCCGCGATTCTGAACGTTCCGCCTTCGAATTCGATATCGGCTTCGGCAGCTTCCAACATGTGCGCGGCGATCTTGCGCGCCTTGTCGATCACTTTCTCAACACCGGCCAGCACAGCGCCGCCCGCGCTGTAACCGGAGCGCGATCCACCGGCGCCGCCGCCTTGGGGCAAGATGTCCGAATCGCCCTGATGGACCGTGATCCGGTCATAGTCTGTCCCGAGCTTATCGGCGACGATCTGCGCGAAGGTCGTGGCGTGGGCCTGACCCTGGGTCAGTGAACCCGAATAGGCCATCACCGATCCGTCGGCATTGACCTCGATCCGCGCCGTTTCTGGCACGCCGCCGGCGGTCGCTTCGATATAGACCGACATGCCGATCCCGCGCAGTTTACCGCGGGTGGCCGCCGCTTTACGCCGCGTTTCGAACCCATCGACGTCGGCGGCTTTCAGGCAGTCGTCCAGGTTCTTGGCGAAATCTCCCGAATCGTACGTCATACCGGTCGGGCCGCTGTAGGGCATTTGGTCGGCCGCAATCAGATTGCGGCGGCGAATCTCCGCTGGGCTGAGGTCGAGTTCGCGGGCCGCTAAATCCACCAGCCGTTCGATAACATAACTCGCCTCGGGACGACCCGCCCCGCGATAGGCGTCGGTGAAGACTTTGTTGGTGATGCTGACTTCCACCTCGGCGTAGACTAGGGGCACACGGTAGACGCCGGGCAGCATGCGCACGCTGCCTGCCGACAGAATCATCGGACCGAAGTTCGACGCATAGGCCCCCATCGACCCAATCGCATGGACCCGCACGGCCAAAAAATGCCCCTCGGTATCCAGAGCGAGTTCCGCGTCGACGACGAGGTCGCGTCCTTGGGTATCGCTCAGAAACGCTTCGCTCCGGTCGGAGTACCACTTAACCGGGCGGCCGAGGCGCTTCGCCGCCATCATCACCAGCGGTTGCTCGGGATAGGGCATCCCCTTCATCCCGAACGAGCCGCCCACGTCCGGGCAGGTCACGTGAATTTTGCTCTCCTCGATCCCCAGCATCTCGGCGCAAATGGCTCGGTTGCGGTAGACGCTCTGGGTATTGGTGTGGAGGGTGTAACGATCGTTGCCTGCGTCGTACTCGCCGATGCAACCGCGCGGTTCCATGGATGCCGCGATGATACGCTGGTTGACGTGCTTGAACCGAACCGTTCGGTGCGCAGTGGCGAAGGCCGCGTCGATCGCGGCGGCATCGCCCATAGTGAACAGAAAAGCGTCGTTGCCGTCAGTTTCGTCCGCGTAAATTACCGGCGCGTTTGGCGCTAAGGCCGCAGCCGTGTCGGTAACGCTCGGCAGAATGTCGTAGTCGACCAAGATCGCTTCCGCCGCGTCCTTGGCTTGGAGCCGACTCTCTGCCACGATGAAGGCGACGGGATCGCCGACATGCCGCACATGGGTTCGCGTGAGGACGTGATGGGTCGGGAAGAACCTTTTCGATCCGTTACGTCGCTTGAACTCAAACATCGCATCGACCGCGCAGGGCAGGGGCCCGATGTCTTCAACGTCGTTGCCGGTATAGACCGCCAGCACGCCGGGCATCGCCTGGGCATCCGCGGAGTCGACCGAGAGAATCTTCGCGTTCGCGTGCGGCGAGCGCAGCACGTAGGCATAGGCTTGGCCCGGCATGTTGATGTCGTCGATGTAGCGGCCCTTGCCGACCAGGAGCGTGTCGTCCTCCTTGCGCTTAACCGCTTGTCCGATACCGAATTCGCCCATGATGTGCCCCAGTCTTGATGGTGAGAACGAGTATGGCCGCCCGGTGGCGGCCACACTTAACGCAAGAATGTCAGGCCGTTAGGCCGCTTTGGCGCCGTCGATCAACCGCCAAAGGCGCTCGGGCGTGGCCGGCATCTCGACGTGTCGAATGCCCAAATCCTTGAGCGCGTCGACGAGAGCGTTGGTGACGCATCCCAACGCGCCGACGGTCCCGGCTTCGCCCGCTCCCTTGATACCCATGGGATTGGTCTTGCATAGAACCTCGTTGAACCCGATCTTGAATGACGGGAAGTTGTCGGCCCGCGGCATCGCATAATCCATGTAGGAGCCCGTAATGAGTTGACCCGATTCCGGGTCGTATACGCAGTGTTCGAGCAACACCTGTCCGACGCCCTGAACGATTCCGCCGTGGACTTGACCGGCGACCAACAAAGGATTGATGACTTTGCCGAAATCGTCGACGACGACATAGTTCAGGATCGTGACATTGCCGGTGTCGCGGTCGACCTCTAGTTCGCAGACGTGACACCCGTTCGGATAGGTGCCGGAATTCACATCCGATCCCGCACGGGTATCGAGACTTGCCTCGACGCCCTCGGGCAGGTTCGCCTGGTCTTTCGCCGCTGTAGCGACTTCGCCGATGGTCAACCGACGGTCGGTCCCGACGATTGAGAACACGCCGTCGCCGAATTCGATGTCGGATTCGGCCGCTTCCAGCATGTGGGCAGCGATCTTCTTGCCTTTGTCGATTATTTTCTCGGAAGCGTGCTTGATTGCCGAGGCCCCGAGCATCATCGACTTGGAGCCACCGGTGCCGCCGCCGGTTTTCACGCGGTCGGTGTCGCCTTGTACGACGGTGATCTTGTCGAAAGGCAGGCCGAGCATTTCTTCCAGAACTTGCGAGTAAGACGTCGCGTGCCCCTGACCGTTGGTTAACGTCCCGATCAGTACGGTCACGCTGCCGTCGTCTTCGAAGATCAACTCGACGTTCTCGTTCGGTGCGCCGGCGGCGGCCTCGACATAGCAGGCCATGCCGATGCCGCGTAGCTTTCCGGCTTTCGCCGACTCAGCGCGGCGCTTCTCGAATCCGCCCCAGTCGGCCATTTTCATTGCGTCGTCCATGTTGGCGACGAATTCGCCCGAATCGTAGTTCGGCCCCAACGGTGCCGCGTAGGGCAGCTTGCTCGACGGGATTAGATTACGACGGCGGATTTCGGCCGGATCGATGCCCATGTCGTAGGCCGCACTGTCGACCAAACGTTCGATAATGTGCGAAGCCTCCGGGCGACCGGCGCCGCGATAGGCGTCGATCGAGACTGTATTCGTGAAGACGCCGATCACGTTCACATAGGCCGCTGGAATCTCGTAGAGGCCGGTTAGCAGGCCCGTCCCCGCCATTGTTGCAACCATCGGCGCGAAGTTCGACAGGTAGGCACCCATCGCCGAGATATTCTCAACCTTCAGCGCAAGGAACTTACCGTCTTTGTCGACCGCCAGTTCGGCGTGGGTGACATGGTCGCGGCCTTGCGTATCGGTCACGAATGCCTCGGTCCGTTCGCTCGTCCATTTGACGGGGCGGCCGACTTTCTTGGCGGCCCAAGGCATCAGGCATTGCTCGGGGTAAACGAACACCTTCATGCCGAAGCCGCCGCCAACGTCGGGCGACACAACGCGCATGTTGTCCGCCTCCGTACCGAGTGCGCCGGACACGATGTCGCGCATCATGTGGACGTGCTGGCAAGGCGTATGCAGCGTGTACCGGCCGGTCTTGGGATCGAACTGGCCAAGCGCGCCGCGCGGTTCCATCGACGCTACGACAACACGGTTGTTGGTCAGGTCGATCTTGGTGATGTGGGCGGCCTTGGCGAAGGCGGCGTCAACGGCGGCGCGGTCGCCCTTCTCCCAGTCGAAGACACGGTTTCCCGGGGCATCATCCCATACCAGTGCCTTGCTGGTGAGGGCGCCTGCGGTGTCGGTGACCGACGGTAAAATGTCGTAGTCGACCATCACTTGGTCGGCCGCGTCCTTGGCCTGCTTGGCGGTTTCCGCGACGACGACGGCGACGGCGTCGCCCACGGTCCGCACACGGTCGTTTGCCAGTAGGTCATGGGGCGGTTGCGCCATCTTGGAACCGTCGCGCGAGGTCAATACCGCGAGACAGGGAATGCCGCCGATGCCGTCGGCCTTCAGGTCGGCAGCGGTAAAGACTCCGAGAACGCCCGGTGCAGCGGTCGCGACCGACGCATCGATCCCGTTGATCTTGGCGTGGGCATGGGGTGAGCGGACGAAGTGGGCGTAGGCCTGCCCTTCGAACGTCAGATCGTCGAGATAACGCCCGCCGCCCGTCAGCAAGCGATTGTCTTCCTTACGACGGACCGCCTGGCCCACACCGAATTGACCCATGGATTATGCCTTTCTGATTGGCCGGTGAACCCGGCCTTGTTCCTCCGCAGGGCTCTACAATAGGCAATTGGCCGGGGTCCGACCAATGCCAATTTGCCTGGGGATTCCGCCTACTGTTTGGCCGCTGCCGGGCGGCCGAAAACCAGCCTGAAGACCAGGGCGCCGGATAGCATCACGACGAGAACCCGCAAGAAATGCATGATTGTGACAAAAGCCGTGTCCGCAGAGAGGGCAAACGCAATCAAACTCATTTCTGCGAGGCCGCCCGGGGCAATCGACAGGAAAAGGACAAATCCATCCAGGCCCGTAACCCAGGAGAAAACCGTGGCGACGGCGATTGCCATGCCGATCATCGAAAGGCCCGCGATCAGTGCGACGCCCAATGTACGGATCATGGCGGCGAATCCCAGGCGGTCCACGAAGCGACATCCGACGCTGGTTCCGATCACGACGAGCGCCGCCGAGACCAACCAAACCGGTAGCGTCGCGTTGGAAATGCCGGTGGCATGGAGCAGGGCTGAGAGCACCATTGGGCCGATCAACGGCGCCGCCGGGATTCTCAGGCGGCTGCCGACGCTCCAGCCGACAACCGCGCAGGCGACCAATAGGGCGATCTCAAGCGGGGTCGAGGCGATATGGGCGCCGCTTTGCGGTGTGGTCGGCACGGCTAGATTCTCGACGTAGCGGAAGTAGAACGAAATCAAGGTCACGACCAAAACGATCCTGACACCGTGGTTGAGTGGGACAATACGGCTATCGCCGCCCATCGCCTCACTGATCAACGTCATCTCCGACAGGCCGCCGGGGGTCGATGAAAAATAGGCGGTCGTCCGGTCATAGCGCCCGAGAGTTCTGTAGATCCAATAGGCTGTCGCCATTGCGACGGCCATGAAGCCGACCTGAATCAGCAGGGTTGCGCCGAAGCGTCCGGCCTGTTCGAGCAGTTCGGGCGTGAACGCGCTGCCCAGCAGAACACCGATGACGGTCGCGAAGGTGCCGCGGAAACGACCCGGCATCCGCACCGGTGCGCCGGCGAAGGCTGCGACCATCACCGCGATCATCGAGCCCAGCATCCAGGCGAGCGGCAGCGAAAGCACGTAGAAGACCGTTCCACCGGCGGCACCGATGGGTAGGGCGATGGCTAAACCGCGAAGCGTGACGGGGTTCATGGCGTGCGGTAGCGGCCGAGGCGCACCGCGGTTTGCCCGCGTCTGATGCGACGGGTCGGCATGATAAGAACACAGTTGTCGTACGGTGTCGTGATGGTCCGCCGGCCGTCGCGGGCGATCGGCGTCCCGGCGTCGGCGACCGTCTCAAGCCCGCGGTAGTCATCGAGGAAGTGGAAGTCGTCACTTTCCACGGTGACGGCGGCGGTCACGTCGATGGTCCGCTGCGGTGTGAGCGGTGGTCCAAGGCGCGGTCCCAGCCACGCCGGCTCAACCACCTCGAATACACCAAGAAAGCGCAGGGCTGCGTCGATCGCGACGGCGCGACTATCCGCCATCCAGTGTTGGCCGCATTCGACCAGGAGCGCTGAATGCGGTCGGTCCTCGTCGGCAAAGGCGCCGTAGTCCCGCAGCCGGGTACCTTCGGCATGGCCAGGGTCGACCACGATGTACGGCGGTACGCCAACCGCCTCCGCCAGCGCCAAGCATTTGTTCGTCATCCCGGCAAGCGCCAGGGGCGGGCTCGGTGTCTGCATGGAATGCAGGTCGAGGAGGTGGTCGACAGAATCGATCAGGGGACGCATGGCCGCTGCGCGCTTCCGCTCGCGCGTCGGGGTGGGCCCGTCGAGTACGTCGGGCGACCATAGGCGGTTGAAGTCCTCGTCCAAGAAGCGTGAGGCGCCGGGATTCCGTAGATCGAACGATTCGTAGGCCGAGACATTGGCGAAGCTGAGGCTTAGACGGCCACGGATCGGCGCGATATCGTTGCGGAAGAGATAGTCCAGAGCATGGGCACCGCATACTTCATTGCCGTGCGTCAGCGCGTTGATCAGGAGGTGCGGTCCGGGCGTCCCGCTGTCCAATGTCGTGACATAGGGGATGCCGGTGTTTCCACCGTAGGCAGCGATATCGATTGGCAGTAGTTCCAGCGGCTGCGCTGGGTTCGTTGCAGTGTGACTCACGGAATGAATTGTTCGTTCAGAATGCGTTCTTCAAGGTTGTGTTCAGGGTCGAACAGCATCCGCATGCGGCGTGTCCTGTCTTCCCGCACCTCGACCCACGAAATGTCGCGCACCTCGGTGTGGTCGGCAACCGCGCTGACCGGGCGCTTCTCGGCTTCGAGGATGTCGAACCGCACGACGGCATTCTGCGGGAGCAGGGCCCCCCGCCAGCGCCGGGGCCGAAAGGCGCTGATCGGCGTCAGGGCCATTACATCGGCACCGATCGGAATGATCGGTCCGTGGGCGGACAAGTTGTATGCGGTGCTTCCGGCTGGGGTCGCCAACAGAATCCCGTCGCAAATCAATTCTGGAATGCGTACGACGCCGTCCACGGAAATGCGAATCTTGGCGGCTTGGCGGGTTTCGCGCAGAAGCGAGACCTCGTTGATGGCCAGTGCGTTTTTGCGCCGGCCTTTTCGCATCGCGGTCATTTCGAGCGGCCGGAGCGAGACCTCTTCGGCCAACCCGATTCGCTCGTGCAGTTTGTCTTCGCGGAACTCGTTCATCAGGAAGCCGACCGTCCCCTTGTTCATCCCGAATATCGGGACGTCGCGCTCCATGTAGCGGTGCAGGGTTTCCAGCATGAAACCGTCGCCGCCAAGTGCCACGATCACATCGGCTTTACCGGGCGGTACGTGCTTGTAGCGCCGCTTGAGTCGTGCAAGTCCGTTCTGGGCTTCCTTGGCCCGGCTGGCGACGAGACTGACCGTGGGACGGTTCGGCATGGCGTGGGAGGCATCTGACTGAGGGGCGACCCCCGCAGTATAGCCGGAGGCGCGGGCTTGGCCACTGACCCGGTCGCTTCGCGCTTGGTCGTATCGGGCCGGCAGGCGCGGGCAACGTAGGCGGTCCCGTTGCCAGGCGGTGAGCCCTCCCGCATCATATCCGACCGTGCGCCGGAGGTTTTCCTGTTATGCGACCAGCCGTGACCGTCTTGGCCTTATTGTGCTTCTTGAGTCTCGGCGCCGGTCAGGCCGCCGCCCAGGATGAGAGCGATCGGCACGAGGGGTATTACTACCCGGAACCGCAAAGTCGGGAGACCTATGTCGCGCGGGCGATCACCCTGCCGCAGGCGTCGCGCGAATCGCGGATTGGGTTTGTCACCGGTATGACGGCGCAGCAACTGCGCGCGCCCTATCCGCCACAGTTTGCGATTTTTGCGAAGGGCGACGGGGCGCAGAAGCTGATTATCGTCGCGCTCAACGACTCGGCGTTCGGGACGGTCTACCGGGCTCGCGCTTTACTCGCCCAGCTCACGGCGCAGGTTCGTACAACGCAGTTTTTTCAGGAAATGGGCGTCGCGGACTTTTTCACGTTCTTCGATCTGGCGAAGTCGATGGGGTTCGAGCAAATCACCATTTCGGACGGCGATACCTTTTCGCACCAAGTACTGATCCGTTAGGCGTTGCGGGCATCACCCGCCGGTGACGCTCATATGCCGGGTCACGGCGGGCGCGCTATGGCGGCGGTCGATGAAGAAGTCGTGCCCTTTGGGTTTGCGGCCGATCGCTTCGTCGATTGCGGCGTCGAGCTCAGAGTCGGACGTACTGGCGCGCAACGCCTCCCGTAGATTGGCCGAGTCGCTCTGCCCAAGGCACATATACAGCGTTCCGGTACAGGTCAGGCGCACGCGGTTGCACGACTCGCAGAAGTTGTGGGTAAGGGGGGTGATAAAGCCGACCCGCCCGCCGGTCTCCTTGACCCGCGCGTAGCGCGCCGGGCCGCCGGTCTGGTACTCGATATCTTCAAGGTGCCAGCGCCTTTCTAGGTCCGCGCGCGCCACCGATAGCGGCAAATAGTCGGCCGAACGATCGCCGTCGATATCGCCCATCGGCATCGTCTCGATAAACGTCAGGTCGAAACCCTGTTCGCCGCACCAGGCAATCAGGCGATCGAACTCGCCGTCGTTGATCTTGTTGAGCGCAACCGTATTGATCTTGACCGCAAGGCCTGCACGTTTAGCTGAGGCGATCCCGCGCATCACTTGGTCGAAATCACCCCAACGGGTGACGCGCTTGAAAACGTCCGGATCCAGGGAGTCGAGTGAAATATTGACCCGTCGCACCCCGGCGTCGAAAAGCGGACCGGCGAAACGGTCGAGCTGGCTGCCATTGGTCGTGAGCGTCAGTTCTTCCAGCGCGCCGGTCTTGAGGTGACGTCCCAACGACTGGAACAAGGTCATGATGTCCTTGCGCACCAATGGTTCGCCGCCGGTCAAGCGCAGCTTCGTCACGCCCTTGCGAACGAAGGTCGAGCACAGCCGGTCTAATTCCTCCAACGACAGCACATCTGCTTTGGGCAGGAACGTCATGTGTTCGGACATGCAATAGACGCACCGAAAGTCGCAGCGGTCGGTCACGGAGACCCGGAGGTAGGTTATGTCGCGGCCAAAAGGGTCGATCATCGGCGGAAAGCTTCCATGCGCTGCAATGAGCGTTATATATGGCAGTATATAACCCTCACAAGGACAGCGGGGGGTTTTCTGACGTGACCGGCGAAGATGTGACGTGATGCGTGAATTCGAGGTGAGCCCCGACCCCCAAAACCCGCGGCTAACGCGGCGCGTCGAAGGGCGCGATGAAAGCGGTGTCGCTGTCGAAACAGCGGTGACGGTCGAGCGTCCTCTGACCGTCTATCTGAACGGCCAGGAAATCGTCACGATGATGACGATCGGCGACCATCCGGCTTGGCTCGCCGTCGGCTATCTGTTGAACCAAAACATGCTCCGGCCCGATGACCGAATCGAGGCGGTCGACTACGACGAGGAACTTGATGTCGTTGTGGTCCGGACCGAACGTCCAACCGACTACGAAGCGAAGCTGAAGAAGAAGACGCTGACCTCCGGGTGCGCCCAGGGTACGGCTTTCGGCGATCTTATGGAGACCTTCGAGGATGTCACGCTCTCGACCGACGCCGTGCTGCGAACAGCGTGGCTCGCCAGCTTGCTGAAAAAGATCAACACGCGGCCCAGCCTCTATCTCGAAGCCGGCGCGATTCACGGTTGCGTCCTGGCCCACGAGGACGTGCCGCTCCTCTACTTGGAAGATGTCGGGCGACACAACGCCGTGGACAAGATCATGGGGTACATGTTTCTCCACAGAGTGACTCCGGAGGATAAGATCTTCTACACGACGGGACGGTTGACCTCCGAAATGGTCATCAAGTGCGTCAATATGCGCATTCCAATCCTGGTCTCCCGCTCCGGCTTTACCGCCTGGGGCGTCGATCTGGCACGGCAGGCGAATTTGACCTTGATCGGTCGTGCCCGCGGGCGGCGGTTCCTGGCATTGGCGGGACACGAGCGCATTATTTACGACGCGGAGCCATCGGTCGGTGACGAACCCGAGGCTGCACAACGCAAGGGGGCGCGGTGAAAGCCCATCATCATGTTGTCGGTGTGCTGTTGGCTGGCGGTCAGGCGCGGCGCATGGGCGGTGGCGACAAGTGCTTGCAAACGCTTGGCGGCGAGACGCTCTTGGCGCGCGCCATCGTCCGCGCGCGGCCCCAGGTTGATTCCCTGATCCTGAACGCGCACGGCGATCCCGCGCGGTTCGCAGACTTTGGCGTGCCCGTCGTCCCCGACGTGATCGACGGCTTCGCCGGGCCATTGGCGGGTATCTTGACGGCGATGGAATGGGCGCATGATCACGCGCCTGACCATGAAACCGTCGCGTCTTTTCCGACCGATGCGCCGTTTTTTCCCGAAGACCTGGTCGAAACCATGCTGGAAGCGCGACGCCAGGCCGGCGCCGTGTTGGCGTGCGCCGCCTCGTTAGGGCGTACCCATCCGGTCTTTGGCATTTGGCCCGTTGCACTGCGGCACGACTTGCGCGATGCCATAGCCCAGGGCGAACGCAAAATCGATCGATGGACGGAGCAATACCCGATCGTTACCGTCGAATTTTCCGGTGTCGGCGTAGACCCCTTTTTCAATGCCAATACGCCCGAAGACTTGGCTGAGGCGGCGGGTCTCTTGCAGGCGATGAATCGGTGAGCCGACCAACGACAGCGGCGGCGCCGCAGTTGCGGGTATTGCTAGGCGCCGCCACTGCAATGGGGCCGGGGAAGGCGGCGCTGGTCGATGCGATCGGGCGCACTGGGTCGATTTCCGGCGCCGCTCGCGACATGGGGATGTCCTACCGGCGCGCCTGGCAACTCGTTGAAACGATGAACCAGTGTTTTGTCCACCCCTTGGTTGAGACCGCCACCGGCGGGCGCGGCGGGGGTGGCGCCCGGGTCACGGACTTTGGCCGCGAGGTGGTCCGGCGTTACCGGGTGATGGAGAGTAAGGCGGCGCGCAGCGTAGCCGCCGATATGAAGGCGCTGGAAGATATGATGGGTGGGCAGAAGACCAACGGTTAGGTCTACTGCTGACGCAAGGGAAACCGGATCAGGTCCGGCGCAGGAGGTCGCGCCGCTCGTTCTCGCGCAACAATTCCTCGATCGCCGCCAGCACGTCCTGCCAGATACGTCGTCCGGCGGCATCGCCGCGGCGCTCAAATCGACCGATAGCGTTCTGTGCGACAGCGATCGCATCGCCGCCATGGACGTCGATGAGCTGGTCGGCCGTCGCGAAGGTTAGTTGGTCGCCCATCGAAGCCCTCCCTGGCCCAATAGTGACGAACGAATGGTCGGAACCTAGGGCGTTGGGAGGGCCGCGGATGTGCGCGCCGTCACACTTAATGCGGATTTGCGCGAGACGTCGGTCAAGCAGCAACCGCGGGTTGAGTGAGCGGCGCCCACACGTATCGGCAGTTAGTCGGGGATTACCAGCTCGATCTTCGCGGCGCAGTACTTGAACTCCGGGATCTTGCCGAAGGGGTCGAGCGCAGGGTTGGTCAGCAGGTTAGCGGCGGCCTCGGCGTAGCAGAAGGGCATGAAGACCATTCCTTCCGGGACTCCAGAATCGACTCGAACGGCGAGCTCGACCGCGCCGCGCCGGGTCTTCAGGCGAACCCGCTGACCGCCCGTAAGGCCCAGTGCCTCGATGTCGTTGGGGGCGAGATGGGCGTGGGCTTCGGGTTCGAGATCGTCCAGGACATCGGCGCGTCGGGTCATCGCCCCGGTATGCCAATGTTCCAGCAATCTGCCCGTGCTGAGAACAAAAGGGTACTCAGGGTCGGTCGGCTCGTCAGGGGGGATGATCGTGGCCGGGACGAACCGTCCGCGCTTGCTTGGCGTCGGAAACCCGTCGGCAAAGATCACATCGTGGCCGGCATGGCTCTCGTCGTCGCAGGGATAGGTCACCGCTCCTTCGTGCTCTAGCCGTTCCCAGGTGATCCCCTTGATCGACGGCATGCACGCGCGCATTTCGCGAAACACGTCGCGTGGATGGTCATAGCGCCAATCGAGACCCAACCGTCGCGCCAGTTCCTGAATGATCCAAAGGTCACGCTTCGCGTTGCCCGGCAGCGGCAGAGCGTGGCGGCCCATTTGGATGCGCCGCTCGGTGTTGGTGAAGGTGCCGTCCTTCTCTGGAAAGGCCGAGGCCGGCAAAATGACGTCGGCGTAACATGCTGTTTCCGTCAAGAATATGTCCTGGACGACGAGGTGCTTCAGCTTGGCCAGTGCGGCGCGGGTGTGGTTCAGGTTGGGATCCGACATCGCCGGGTTTTCACCCATGATGTACATCCCATCGATCGTCCCGTCGTGGATGGCGTCGGTAATCTCGACCACAGTCAAGCCCTTCTTGGAGTCGAGTTTGGCCCCCCAGAGGGCTTCGAACCGGCTGTGGGCGGTGGGGTCTTCGACGCTCTTGTAGTCGGGAAAGAACATTGGGATCAGGCCGACGTCCGATGCGCCCTGCACATTGTTCTGACCCCGCAGGGGATGCAGCCCGGTGCCGGCTCGGCCGATCTGCCCGCACATCAGGGCCAGCGAAATGAGGCAGCGGGCGTTGTCGGTGCCGTGGATGTGTTGGCTAATCCCCATGCCCCAGAAGATCATCGCTGCTTTCGCCCGCCCGTAGATGCGAGCGATCTCGCGCAAGGTGTCGGGCGGAACGCCGCATACCTCGGACATCGCCTCCGGCGAGAATGCCTTGAGGTGATCGCGCATCGCGTCGAAGCCGTCGGTATGGTTGGCGATATAGGCGCGGTCGACCAGACCCTCGTCGACGATCACATGCATGATTGCGTTCAACAGCGCCACGTCGGTTCCGGGCTTGAACTGCACCATATGCGTTGCGTGACGACCCAAGGCTTCGCCGCGGGGATCGAGCACGATCAGTTCTGTACCGTTTTTGACGGCGTTCTTGAAAAAGGTCGCCGCGACGGGATGATTGACCGAGGTGTTAGAACCGATCACCACAATGACATCGGTGTTCTTGACTTCGGCAAAGGGGGCGGTCACGGCACCCGAACCGATGGTCTCGATCAACGCCGCGACCGAGGAGGCATGACACAGCCGGGTGCAGTGGTCGACATTGTTGGTGCCGAACCCGGCGCGCACCAGCTTCTGAAAGAGATAGGCTTCTTCGTTCGATCCTTTCGCGCTGCCGAATCCCGCAAGGCCGCCGCCGCCCTTGGCGTGGCGAATTGCGGACAATCCCCGCGCCGCGACGTCCAGCGCTTCGTCCCACGTTGCTTCGCGGAAGTGGGTGAGGGGATCGGTCGGATCGACGTCGGGATGCAGAGCTTTGGCAATGCCCTCCTTCCGGATCAACGGCGTCTTGAGGCGCTGGGGGTGACTGACGTAGTCGAACCCGAATCGTCCTTTGACGCAGAGGCGTCCTTGGTTGGCGGGGCCGTCGCGTCCGCTGACATAAACCAGTGCGTCGTCCTTGATGTGGTAGGTCAGTTGGCAGCCGACGCCGCAATAGGGGCACACGCTGTCGACCTCGCGGTCGATTGCGGTTGCGAACGCTTCCTTGGCCGGCGCGAGCGCACCGGTCGGACACGCCTGCACGCATTCGCCGCAACCGACGCAGGTGCTCGCGCCCATCGGATCGTCGATGTCGAACACGATTTGGCTGTGCGGTCCGCGGTGCGCCATCGCAATCACATCGTTGACTTGGACTTCGCGGCAGGCACGCACGCACAAACTGCAATGGATGCACGCGTCGAGGCGGACGGTCATCGCCGGGTGCGATGTGTCGGGGCTTGGCCGCAGGCTTGCGGGGTAGCGGCTTTTCCGCACGCCGGTCGCGTCCGCCATCCGCCAAAATGTGCTGTCGGCGTTGTAGGCGCGGTCCCGCGGCGGTTGGTCGGCGAGGAGCAGTTCCATCACGCTGCGGCGCGCCGCCGTTGCCCGGGTACTTGCGCTACGGACAGCCATGCCTTCGGTTGGCTTGCGGATGCACGACGCCGCTAACGTGCGCTCACCCCCGATCTCCACCATGCAGGCGCGGCAGTTGCCGTCGGCGCGGTAACCCGGGGTTGTCGAATGACACAGGTGCGGGATCGAGACCCCTTCGCGCGTCGCGACCTGCCAAATGGTTTCCCCATCGTCAGCCACGATGTCGCGTCCATCGAGTGTGAAAGCGACGCTCATTGGGTGACCTCCGGGAAGTAGCGCATCAGTGTCTCGAAGACGTTGGGCGCCGCCTGACCCAATCCGCAGATCGACGCGTCCCGCATCACTTGGGCCAAATCGCTAAGGAGTGGCGCGTCCCAGGGTCCGTTCTGCATCAGGGTGACGGCTTTTTCGGTGCCGACTCGGCACGGTGTGCATTGCCCGCAGCTTTCGTCTGCGAAGAAGCGCATCAGGTTCAACGCAGCTGTCCGAACATCGTCTTGGTCGGAAAGCACGATGACGGCGGCGGATCCGATGAACGCGCCGTGCGGCTCCAACTTGCCGAAGTCCAGCGGGATGTCGCCGAGCCGCGCCGGCAAAATACCGCCTGAAGCACCGCCCGGCAGATAGGCCGCGAAGATGTGCCCGTCCTGCATCCCGCCGCAATAGTCGTCGATGAGGGCGCGGACGGTGATTCCCGCGGGCGCCAACTTTACGCCCGGACTGCACACGCGGCCCGACACCGAGTAGCTGCGTGGTCCAAGACAATCGTTGGTGCCCTGGTCAGCGAACCAGGCGGCACCCTTTTCCAGGATGTACGGTATCCAATAGAGCGTCTCGACGTTGTGGGCGAGGGTGGGCCGCCCGAACAGACCGACCTGTGCCGGGAAGGGCGGTCGGTGCCGGGGTAGGGGCCGGTTGCCTTCGATGCTTTCCAGCATTGCCGACTCTTCGCCGCAAATGTAGGCACCGGCGCCGCGTCGCAACGTCATTCTTGGGAGGGAGCGTCCGGACGCGTCGAGTGCGGCGATCTCGCGCTGCAAGGTATCCAGGACGCCGGGATACTCATCGCGAAGATAGATGTAGATGTCCTGTGCCTCGATCGCCCAGGCGGCGATCAACGCGCCTTCAAGCACGCGGCGCGGCTCAGTCTCCAAGTAGTGCCGATCCTTGAAGGTTCCTGGTTCGCCTTCGTCGGCATTGACGGCAAGGATGCGGGGCTTCGGCTCGGCAAGCACGAACCGCCACTTGCGTGCTGCTGGAAATCCGGCTCCGCCGAGCCCGCGCAAGCCCGCAGCCTCCAGTGTCTCGATCACCTCAGCAACGGATCGCTCGCCGGTTTGGCACGCATCGAATGCGCTGTAATCGGAGTCCGTCGCGGCATCGGTCAGCGGGCAAGGTCTTGGGACCGTTTCGCCGGCGGCGATTGCTGCCTCGACGATTGGCGCCGTTGCGTTGGTGATATGATTGCGTCCGACTTCCGCGACCGGCGCCATGTCGCAGCGGCCCATGCAGGGTGCGCGCACGATGCGGACTCCGGCACGCGCAGTCTGAGACAAACTGGAGAATAGCGCGTCGGCCCCAGTCAGTTGGCAGGGCAGGCCGTCGCAGACGCGCACTGTGATGGGTGGGGGCGCTTCTTCGTCCTCGCGGTGGACATCGAGGTGGGCATAGAAACTCGCGACTTCGTATATATCTGCCATCGACAGGCGCATGTGATGGGCGAGCGCGGCGATGTGCTGGGCGGATATCCCGGCATAGCGATCTTGAATCAGGTGGAGGTATTCGAGCAGCAAGCGTCGGTCCGGCCGTGCGCCGTCAAGCAGGGTAGCGATCTCGCGCAGCGCCTGGGCGGTGGGCTGGCGGCCCCGCTCGGTGCGGCGGCCCTTACGTTGCCCCTTGCCGGGGTGCTGTGTGGATTTTTGCGTCGGCGTCACAGGTCGTCCTCGTCCAATATGGTCAGCGCAACGACATCGACATTGATGAGTTGTTTTCCCGCATTCTGGAAGTTCACTGTGACGCGGGCGCCGATTGCCGACTGAACCTGACCGATTCCCCAGTCCGGTCGGTCGGGGTGTCTGACATAGGCGCCCGGCTCCAAAAGTATTGTCACAACGGCTCACTTCCGACGATCTCCATAGGGTACATTACCAGACGACGAATTGAATTGGGTCAATCGAGGCACGCTGTGGACGATATAGATTTTGGCGCCTTGCTCGCCGCGCGCCTCTGTCACGACGTGATCAGTCCGGTCAGCGCGGCACGCAACGGAATAGCGATCGCGTTGGAGGACGACGACCCGGAGATGCGCGTCCAAGCAATGGAGTTGACTGCCGACGGGTTGGCCGACGCCGTCGACAAGCTCAAGGTGTATCGGCTTGCCTACGGTGTCGCCGGACCGGGAACCACGCTCGCGGAAGCCCGAAAGGCGACAGAAGGTTTGTACGCGCGCGGACGCGTTCGGGTCGAGTGGACCGCGGGCATCGATCCCGGACCGGACGCCGTTCGACTGCTGACGAATATGGTTCTGCTAGGCGCAGACGGAGTGGCCCGCGGTGGGGTCGTATCAGTTGCACCGGACGCGACGCGCCTATCGGTCAGCGCAGAAGGAAACCGTGCTGGATTTGCCGACGATATCCTGGCGGTACTGGAGGGGACTGCGTCGGATCAAAGCATCGTGCCCCGACAAATTCAGGCGGTCCTGGCGATGGCCCTCGCCCGACGGTTAGGGGGTGCGCTCGAATATTCTGTAGGAGCAGGTCTGGTGTCGTTGATCGCCCGCCTTCCGAGCTCCTGAACGGGAAAAGGCCGCCCTGTTAGCGGCCTTTTCGAACGAGCGAACGAGGACGCAGACTAGGCCGCCGAAACTGCTTGCAATTTCTCGCTGGCTTGCTCGCGCAGCACGTAACCGCGACCCCAAACGGTTTCGATAAAGTTGTTGCCGCCGGAGGCCGTTGCTAGCTTCTTGCGGAGCTTGCAAACGAAAACGTCGATGATCTTGAGTTCTGGTTCATCCATCCCGCCGTAGAGATGGTTGAGGAACATTTCTTTGGTTAGCGTCGTTCCCTTGCGGAGAGCAAGAAGTTCGAGGATGCCGTATTCCTTGCCGGTCAAGTGGACGGGCGTGCCGGCCACCGCGACGGACTTGCCGTCGAGATCGATCTCGAGATCGCCGACTGCAATCGACGACTGGGCGTGGCCGCGGGCGCGACGGACTACGGCATGAATGCGGGCAACCAACTCGCCCTTATCGAAGGGTTTCGTCAGATAGTCGTCGGCGCCGAACACGAGGCCTTTGACCTTGTCGTCGGACTCGGACATTCCCGAGAGAATTAGGATTGGGGTCTCGATCTTCGCGCTGCGGAGCTTTTTCAGCACGTCATAGCCGTGCATGTCCGGCAGGTTGAGGTCCAGAACGATGATGTCGTAATCATAGATTTTGCCAAGGTCGAGGCCTTCCTCGCCCATATCGGTCGCGTAGACGTTGAAGCCTTCGCCGTTCAGCATCATCTCGATACTGCGCGCCATCGCCAGATCGTCTTCTACCAGGAGTACCCGCATCGCTTTGTCCTCGGTTGGAATCTAGTTAACCCAGACTGAATGAATATGGTTAACAGGACGTTAAAATAGTTAACAAAAGGAGCCCGTGACCAGTGATGTTGGTCACACCTTTAGGAAATTGACTGTTTTTCAAGGCATTAACCCGCTCTTAAGTGGCGGTTGCGAAGATAGTTCCCGGCGAATCACCGAAAATGGCACAGTTTCGAAGTACCCGTGAAAAGCGTCGTTGATGAAATAAATCGCATTCCGGTGGTGACCCGCTACGGTCGGGTCAGTTCCGTTCAAGGCCTTTTGGTCGAGGTTGCGGGGATCCAGAACGAGGTATCGATCGGCTCGCGCTGCATGATCGAGAATCGGCGCGATGTCGACGTTGCTGCGGAAGTCGTTGGATTTCGGGACGACCACGCCCTCTTGATGCCGTTTCGTGCCTTGGATGGCGTTGGCCTCGGTTGCCGTGTCGTCATCGGCGAATCGGATCCCGTCGTCTATCCCAACCGGGGATGGCTCGGGCGGGTGGTTAACGCGCTCGGCGAGCCGGTCGACGGCAAGGGGCCGTTGCCGCGCGGCGTCGATGCCTATCCGTTGCGCGCCCCACCCCCGCCTGCACATAGCCGGCGCCGAGTCGGTGCGAAGCTAGACCTGGGGGTGCGCTCGATCAACACCTTCATCACCTGCTGCCGTGGCCAGCGCATGGGCATCTTCTCGGGGTCGGGCATCGGAAAATCGGTATTGCTGTCGATGCTGTCGCGATACACCCAATCCGACGTCAATGTGATCGGGTTGGTCGGCGAACGTGGGCGCGAAGTGACGGAATTCGTCCAAGACATTTTGGGCGAGGATGGTCTGAAGAAGAGCGTTGTCGTCGTCGCGACGTCCGACGAATCGGCGCTGTTGAGGCGCCAGGCCGCCTTCCTGACCCTGACGCTATCGGAGTACTTCCGCGATCAAGAGGACGACGTCCTGTGTCTCATGGACAGTGTGACCCGGTTTGCGATGGCGCAGCGCGAGATCGGCCTGTCGGGCGGCGAACCCCCTGCTAGCCGCGGTTACACGCCAACCGTATTTGCAGAACTGCCGAAACTGCTTGAGCGGGCAGGACCTGGCGAGGGGCCCGGTACAATCACAGGGTTGTTTACCGTCCTGGTCGAAGGTGACGACCATAACGAACCGATCTCGGATGCCGTGCGCGCAATCCTTGACGGCCATATCGTCCTCGATCGCTCCATTGCGGAACGCGGGCGTTTCCCGCCGATCAATGTGCTGCGCAGCGTATCGCGGACCATGCCGCGCTGTAATACACCGGAGGAAACCGCGCAGATCAGCCGGGCGCGTACTTTGATCTCGACGTATGAAGGCATGGCCGAGATGATTCGGTTGGGCGCCTATCGAACAGGGTCCGATCCCGTCGTCGACAGCGCGATCCGCCTTTATCCGGCACTCGAGGATTTTCTGTCCCAGGGGATCGATGACTCGGCCGACTTCGATTCCGGGTTCGGTCGCCTTGACGAAATTCTTGCGCAGGCCGGTTCGGCCGAAGAGGCCGCATGAGCGCGCTGCCGACGCTGATTCGCGTTGCCAAATGGAACATGGAAGAAAAGCGACGGACGCTAGTCGCTCTCGAAACGATGATGGGCACCTTCAATGCGCGCCTCAAAGCGCTCGAAAAGGAGGTCGAACGGGAGCAAGGTGCCGCACGGCACAACGAAGAGGCGTTGGTCTTCTATGGTAACTACGCCAAGGCCGTCATCGGCCGACGCGACACGATTTTGCGCTCGATCGGCGAGTTGCGGGGACAGTTGGATGCGGCCCACCAGGACGTCACAGAGGCCTTCCAGGAAGTGCGGCGTTACGAAGTCGTGCTCGAACGGCAGCAGGAGCGCGAAGCGACGGAACGATTGCGGCGAGACCAAAACACGCTCGATGAAACGTCGATGGAGCTTTATCGACGCCACACGGCGCGACAGCTACGCGACGACCGCGCCAGGCGTGTGTCGATGTCCAAGTAAGTCGTTGAACGGTGAGAGCGGAAACTCCTTCACTGTTTGAAACCCGATCCCACCCTGGTATCCGATCACCGCAAGGCCCGAACCGAATATTTCTGCGATCGATTGACTACGGTTGTCGTCGAGGTCGCTGTGGCTTCGAACGATGAGGTCGAAGCGGCGGCCGCGCAGGAGACCGTCGAGTTGAATCGCTCCGAGTGCGCTCATCCGTAGGTCAACGACGAATCGGAGATCGTGATCGTCCTGCTGTTCGCGACGTTGACCACGAACGAACAAGTGGATGGGCTCAATTTTCTCGCCCCCCGCGAACGGAAACAGGAGCAGGCGCCAGTCGCTCGCACCGGATTCATCGCCCAGGCGGCGCAACTGACGGAAGTCGTCGCCGAGACGGTCGATCAAACCGCGCTGACCGCTCCGCTCAAGCACGCGAACCATGTCGTTGCCTAACCAGCCGGCAATATCGCCGGTGCGCAGTACCGACAGAAAGAACATGATCTGAGCCGCAGCACGGGCATCGGGCCCCGGGACCCGCGCTTGGGTGAAAGCGCTCGCGACGGCCGGCGCGAGCGTAGCGGCCTGCGCGGTCAGGTCGCGCAGCGCGGGCCAGTCCTCGCCAAGCTTCATTAGGAATTGATCGAGGGGTTTTGTTGCGGCGGTGGGCGGATCCGCAGGCGTCAAGGTCGCACGTTGATCGCGGAT